>JAAERC010000426.1 GCA_024230695.1 Candidatus Zixiibacteriota bacterium | reverse complement strand
TGACAATAACGACATCGCGCTGTGGGCAAGAACGTCTGATGACAAGTTGGGACTCTGGATCGGCGACGACCATGGACTGCAGAACGTTGCATACGTCGGAGGTCCAGCGCCGGGCGTCGAAGATGGAATGGAGTTCTATCGAGTCAATAATATGACCGTGAACCGAAACGGTCAGGTGGCTTTCTATGACCTCGCTTTTAATCCCGCCAACTACCACGAGGTCGTTGGGATATGGGCCGGTAACGCCGATGGATTGGACCTGGTGGCTTCCAGCGGCGAGAAGATCGAAGTAGCGCCGGGCGATACTCGTACATTCTCGACTTACCTTTTTACGGGTGTACACGTTCATAATCGGACCGGCGCTGACGGCATCGCATCAGCGCTTAACAGTAAAGGGGAATTAGCGTTCACCGTTGACTTCATCGAAGGCGGCAACGCCCTGATGGTCGCGTACCAGGGACTGGTGGTGAACTCTATAGGTGATGAACCCGATATCGATCCGACCGATGGCCGCTGCGATACCGGCGACACATTATCTAATGGAGAAACAGAATGTACTCTTCGTGCCGCTATAGCTGAAGCCAATGCACAGGAAGGTTATGACGAAATAACATTTAATATTGATGAAGACCCATTTATTATTCCTTTGTCACCATTACCGGAGATTGAAGACAGCGTTGTAATCGATGGATTTTCTCAACCGGGTGAACTGTTTCCGATTCTATTTGGGGACATGGCCGGCGCAGGAAGCGATGGATTAGCTTTAAGAGGTCAGGGGATAACGATCAGGGGAATAGATATTGGCGGTTTTAATGGTAACGGAATTTCCATTGAAAAAGTTGAAGGTAAGGAAGTTGGGAATAACAAGATATTTGGATGTAATATTGGAATCAACTCATCTGTGGGAGTGGAATTTGGTAATGGCGATCATGGTATTTTCATAAATGTTTCATCGGATAATATTATTGGCGGCCCGGAGGAATGGCAAAGGAATTATATTGCAGGTAATTATCATTGTGGAATCTATCTGATTAATTATAGCAAACATAATCGTCTGGAGAATAATTATATCGGATTGACACCAGCTCATAATGATTGTGGTAATGGTTGGTCTGGTATTGCGATAAATATCGGCTCCGATTCCAATTTTGTAGGTGGCTGCTGTGGCCGGGGTAATGAAATTAGAGGTAATAGCAGGGATGGGATTTTAGTCGATATGTCTTATTACAATGTTATCGATGGAAACATAATAGGACATAATAAGTCTGATGGTATCGAAGTTGCCGTTGCGGCCTCACATAATCATATAATCAGGAATTATATTGGAGTTGGGAAGAGTAGTAATTTTGATGGGAATCTTGAATTTGGAATTAATTTTGTCGACGGAGCAGATTCCAACTTTGTAGGCGGTTCGGCTGAAAGTGGAAATTTCATCTCGGACAATCGGAAGGGTGGTATCAAATCTGAATCCTCTGATTTCAATATTATTAGTGGTAATTATATCGGTACCGGTGTATCGGGATTAAATAAAATTGGAAATTGGGGTAACGGCATTTTGTTGGAAGACTGTAATGGAACATTGATTGGTGAATATTGGAGTAATGAGGCCAAGGGGATCATGGGTGCAGGCAATGTTATAGCGGATAATGATTCTGCGGGTGTAAAGATCATCAAAAAAACTACAGGTAGTTCTGATAACATCATTGCATCCAATATAATTGGACTTGGAGCCGATAAATCAAGGATAATGCCGAATCTAATGGGCGTTCAAATCGTCAATAGTTCAAATAATCATATTGGCGGTGATACTCCTCTGGCCCCATCAATGGGAAATCTTATCTATGGAAATATCAAATCGGGTGTGGAAATTAATTTCTCATCAAACAATTCTATTAGCTTTAATACGATTCAGGGAAACATTTATGACGGAATATCTTTATTCATGTCTTCTGAAAATGTAATTGAGGGAAATACAATTGGCCACAATCAAATCAACGGTCTTTACCTGGAAAACGGGTGTGATGAAAACACCATAATCGGCAATATAATTGGCTTGGATGACGATAATTTAGCCGATGGCAATACCGAATACGGGATATTGATTGATGATCAGTCATCGTTAAATGTTATAGGTGGATTGGATGATAGCGGCAATGTAGTTTCGAGTAATCTTATGGGCGGTATCAAATTAGAGGTATCCGACAATAATAAGATATGTGGAAACTATATTGGTACTGACCCAACAGGATTGCAGGCTCGCGGAAATGAAGGTGTTGGTGTTTTAATTAGCTCAGGAAAGGCAAATACTATTGGTGCAAGTGATAAGACACATGCTCTTTTGGGAGCTGGAAATGTGATATCAGGCAACGAGCTGGCCGGAGTAACGATGACTAGCGAATATGAGGGCTCGCGATGTAATGATAACAGTATTGCCGCTAATTTTATAGGAGTTGGTAAAGATGGAACTACTGCTATCCCAAATAAATGGGGAATAGTGATTGTTGATGCTCCTCGTACGATAATAGGAGATACCGTCACCTCCTCGGTGGGGATGGGAAATACAATCAAGGAAAATAGTGGAACAGGTATCAGACTTGAAACTGACAGCTGTTTTGTTGTATCAAATTGGATAGAACATAATGGTTATAGTTCAAAATCGTCAGGAGCTCTCGATTGCGATGGTATCAGTGTTAACGGTTTTGATAATATCATTACTACCGACCCGATAGTGCCGATGCAGATAATTAGGAATAATGGAGGCGTTGGGGTTCGGGTTTTTGATAATGATGAATTCCAGAATCGTTATAACATGATCCGGTACAATATGATTTCCGAAAATGTTCTTGGCGGTATTGATCTCGACCCACCCGGACCTAATCCCAATGATGATCTGGATGTTGACGATGGACCAAATGAAAGACAAAACGCTCCCGAACTTCTTTTGGCTTTTAAACCACCAGAAGAGGATCTTGTGATAACGGGTGTTATTAAAAGCGAACCAAATCAATGGTATCAGCTTGATGTTTACAGTGGTGATATATGTGATCCATCCGGGTTTGGTCAGGGCAGTATGTATCTTATTTCTGATTCTGTATATACAGATGGTTCTGGTGAAGCTACAATTGAGATAACGGCCGATCTTTTTGCCGGCACTCATTCTGTTATAACCATGACAGCCACAGACTTCCTAAACAATACATCAGAATTTTCAAATTGCATACCGATAATATCCAGTGGGATTGATTTGAGAATCACCAAAACAGATTTTGTTGATACTGTGTTATTACAAGACACAATAAACTATACGATCTCCGTTATCAATTCAGGGCCAGATATAGCTAACAATGTTATTGTGACTGACACCCTTCCAGCATATATAAGTTATTTGGCAGATACTGTATCACATGGCTCATCGACGATCATTGACAGTATTTTCACTTGTACTGTTGGCGATCTTATCCCCGGAGTAGTAGCGACAATGAAAATCTCCGCCCAAGTCGATTCGGCGGGAGAGATAATTAACTATGCAGTGGTCAGTACTTCTGACGCCGAGTCTTTTTTGTTAAATAATATTGATGTTGACACGACTGTATCAGTAGATTCTCAAACTGATATCACAATTATTAATGAAAATGAACTTCCGGTAAGTTATCAACTATCTCAGAATTATCCAAACCCATTTAATCCATCGACTGTAATAAACTTTAGTCTGCCCAGATCATCTGATGTTGAAATCGACGTGCTGAATATTTTGGGGCAGAAAATAAATTCGATCGTAAACGGCAAGTATCCGGCCGGAAATTATTCGGTCACTTGGGATGGCATAGACAAAGACGGTAATGCGGTTGCATCGGGAATATATTTCTATAAAATTAAAGCTGAAGGATATTCTGAATCAAAAAAGATGATTTTACTAAGATAACTGAATACAAAGTAAATCTTATTTACATATAATACGAGTATTATGCCCGGTTAGATATTTCTCTTCTTGCCGGGTTTTTTATATTATGAAAATATAGCAAACTCATAGTTGTACATTATTCCTTCGAGGTGTTTGTGTCGAACCTCATTAGCATAAATTGTTACGTTGTTTCATGTTGCAATTGGAGGTGGGGAGAATATAGGAGTATGGTTTTCGTAAGCTTCCATATATCAACAAATTACGACTTAATTTCCTGTCTCATATAGTCATAGATTATTGAAGCGTTTTGATTGTTTTTGATCTGTTTTAAAAGCTTTTGAATTTTCCGGGGCACAATTAGAGCACAGGAAGCCGATTATAAATGTCTAAATCCATAGTTATCAGATGTTCTGCTTCTGAAATATTTTAAGAGCAATGAGCAGGGGTGCTATAACCCATCCGATAACAATAGTCAGCGAAAGTGTTAACAATGTTCCCATACTGCCCAGCATCTTGATAGCAACAACTCCAGCGGCGCCAAAAATTGAATCACCGCCGATGACCATCAGACTGGCGACTCGTATCATATCAACCGGATTGAATAATAATCCTACGAGTAGACTGGTCTTAAGAGTGCCATGCGATAAATAAACCGTACTGGCGAACATGGCCAGATCATAGAAAATAACAAAGAAAAACCATATAAATAGTGAAAGTCCGACTGAGGATTGTCGTCTATGAACAATTATTGAAAGAAGAAAAGCCAGGCTTAAAAAGACTGCTCCCAAAAGCAATGCAAACAGGACCACCAACATGAACCTCCATGAGCCCTCAGCGCCAATTTGCAGTGCGATTATTATTCCTGCCACGGAAAATCCGGCCGCGGTGGAAATGACTAATGATGATAATGCCCCGAGATATTTACCCAAAATTATTTTCCATCGTGAAATCGGCTGGGTTACAATCCAATCCAGATATTTTCTCGAAGATACAAATGTATAGGTACCCATCATCAGAGCCAAAATCGGAACCAGATACAATACCAAACTGACAATTGAGGCACCAGTTCTGCGGAAATCCTGAAAACCGACATATCCGGCCGTAGTCATTCCGGAGTAGGCTATCGCCAAGGTCAGAATACCAAATAAAATGGACACTCCAACGATCCATTTATTTCTTAGATTAAGCTTCAGATCTTGACCGGCTATGAGTAATATTTTTTTCATGCAATTAACCAATTATACTATTTATAAGTTGCTTCCTCTGACGTATGGTCTCCGGTTACAAATAATGCTGATAAATTCTCTTTTCCATTTGTTTGAAACACAAAACCCTGTCCCGGTTTGGATGCAATAAAGATGGAGCTGTCAGAAGAGTTGGCCGGAACCATCATTTCCCATTGATAACCAAGCAGATTAATCGTAATATCCTCATCCGTAATATTATTATAAGTCACAAAGATCAGATTATTTTTAGCGACTTCCACATTTTGAGGATTATCAGACAGATTTATAATATTATCGGGTGATTCATATCTGATACGCAATTCGTTCCAGTCCAATATTTCTCCATTCATTTCGATGGCAAATTGATCGGCTTCGGTTTTATCCGCAAAGGCAAGCAGGCCATGGCCCATCGCCGTATTAAAATCGCCATGCACTATGAAAGCCTTTGAAACCGGAATAGCGGATAGATTGTTATGGTCGAATAAATACTGACTATTCTGTGCAAATACTTTCCCAATGTTATCTTTCTCAAGTATCATGCAGACGGGGCTGCAATATGTGTGAATTTCTTCCATAGAATCAATCAAAACGGAACCATGATCAATGTCTTGTATAATCATCGTACAATGTTCGCATTGATCGATATTGGCCGTTATCATCGGCTCAACTTTCATCTGGCATGATACAATTGAAAGAAGAATAAGAAAGACCAGAAAAATAAGAGTGCAAGTATTTTTACTCATAATGTTCTCCTATCAACCGATTGAGATTCGGCTTTTCGGTGGCAATGTTCAGGATGCCACCTCCATTTTTACGTATTGCTTCAATCACTTTTATCTGGTTAATCTGATCGGCGCGGTATCTCAGATGCCCGTTTTCGAATTCTGCCGTCACGGCACCATTTTGTAGAGCAACTGCAATTAAATTTGGGTCCTGATTAGTTAGGACCAAAAGCATACTTGTTTTATTTTCAACACGTTCTCTGAATTCGCTGACCTTTTGGTTCAAAACTATTTTGCCAGAAGCGACAACCCCAACCCGATCGGCAATACTTTCTGCCTCAAGCAAAGCATGAGTGGATAAAAGAATTGTTTTTCCATATTCCTTCTGCTTGCATATAAAACTCCGGAATTTTTTTATTCCATTGAGGTCAAGATTCAGAGTCGGTTCATCAAGAACATATATTGGGACATCGCCCAGGAATGTGATAACCAGACCAAGCCTTTGTATCATCCCTCCGGATAATTCACCAACATATTGGTTGAGGTTGCCGGTGATATCGATCTGTGATAATACCTCATCTACTCTATTTTTGGATACCTGCTTAAGAGATGAAAAAAACTTCAAGACCTCTCTGATTTTAAGATTATCCGGTATAGTTATTCTTTGAGGAAGAAAGGAGAGTTTACTTTTTACTTCTTCGGATTTTTCCCAGAGATCCTCGTTGTCAATTAATATTTTTCCGGTTGTCGGTTTTGAAAGTCCGACAATTGATTTGAACATCGTCGTTTTGCCGCCACCATTTGGCCCTAAGAGTGCATATATTTCGCCCCGCCTAATATGCAGATTGGTTTTTTTGACCGCTTCGAATGATCCATATTTTTTTGAATAGTCTAAAACTTTAATCATTTACGTAATACCCACATCATTCCCATTGGCAGAAAAAATATGGCTATCCAAATAGTCATATGTCCAAAGGAAGATTTTGTTTCATATTCCTTTAAGCAATCATAAGGGACATTATCATTTTCCAATCTCTTAAACAAAGGATGTTTGTCCTCGACCTTTGTTTTGCGCAATATTGGAATACGTTTTTCGGCGGCGGCCAATAATTGTGCGGCCGGACTATAAAGATAGAATCGAATAGCCGGATAATCGAGTTCCATAAATTCAAACGTGCTTTGCAAATGGTATGGAATATCGCCCACGCCGTTCCCATCAATATCATAACCGGTGTAACCTGACCAGAAATTGCCCGATTCATCTTTGGACCAGGTTGTCAGGTTTATAGCCGATTCATGCATTTCCACCTCGGCCAGATTAGAGATAAAATTATTATTAAGCAAGGTGTTGTCTTCGCATGAAGCATTGAGATGAATCGCTATATCATTCTGGATAATATCATTATTCTCAAAACGATTATGATTGGCATCATCGTAAAAAACGCCTTTGGTGTTATCTAAAATAAGATTGTCATATGCTTCGCAATACTCTACCGATTGAAGCAGAATACCATAAGCACGCATACCGCGGCAAAAAGCAAAAACATTTCTTTTAAAAGAAATATGCTCAGAAAACATCAAAGCCGAACCGGCTACATTGTAGTCAAAAAGATTGTCTTCAAAGCTATTGGAATCAGAATACATGTAGTGCAACGCATAGCGCAACTGATGAATATGATTTTCCTTTATTTCTGTATTGTTTGCAAATGAGAAATAGATTCCGTCTCTGGCAAAACTGATATCGTTATTGAATACCGAGTTGTTTTTCGTATTCCAAAGGTGAATCCCGTTTCCGCGATCCGATTCCTGGATATTGAAGCGACCGATTATCACATTATTATGGATATTAATAATACTGCCGCCTTTGACATATATTCCATGCAGATTATCTCGAATCAAACAATCACTGATTTTGATATTATCACCAATGATTTTAATTCCGGCATGATCTTTTAAGAGACGAGTTCCTGAGTTTTGCACTGTCAGTTTTTTTAAGGTTATGGAGTCGGCGGAGAGTAATAAAACATCGCCAATTCCTTTGCCATCAATAATAGTTTCGGAATCACCGATAATTGTAAGCGGAGTAATAATATCAAACGGCCCCGAATATATTCCATTACTTAGGCAAATTGTATCGCCGGAATTATACTTTTTAAGGATATTCTGTAACCCATCATTACTCTCAATACTATATAGTTCCCCAAAACTGGCAGATGTTGCCAATAGGAAAAATAATAGAATATGTCTTAACAATCTCATAAAATATAATACGTTAGCAGTGTAATAAAATCAGCTGGCTCTTGAGAGGTCATTATCAATCATAGATTTGGTCCGGACTCCGGCTACGCCAACCTTCACATACACTTGCCATGCTTCCTCAAGGTCCAGGAATAATTTCTTATCAAACTTCTTGGCAGCCATACGCTTTTTGCAGTCATCGTAAATTGCATTGGCGCGGCCGAGCTGAGCACCGGTATCTTCCCATTCCTCATGGGTGACTTCGCCAAGTTTATCGGCATACTGCTCGAAAGCGGCGATAATATAGGATGCAACCGGATTGATAATATTAAGTACTCCGATTATTTCGGCGTTTTTATTACTAACTCTTGCTTCCCAATCAGTGTCTGATTTTGGCTCGATATAGACGGGGGCATCCATTGGAGCTGGAGATTCGGCTTTCACCACCAGACCGGGAGCTTGATCGGCAGTATCATCGACATAGGCATCTTCCTGAGAACAGCCTGTTATCATCACTGCCGCAAAGATTCCGATAATCATTATTTTTAATAGTTGCATACGTTGGCTCCTTACTTCATACCAGATTCATTTCTGGTTTTAAGGGAAAGTACTATTGATAATACAAGTAACAAGGCAAACAGCCCCATTAGATAAGAGGAAACATGAGGATAACTCCAGACCTTGAACTGGCCTACCTGTTCAAATCCGAATAACGGCGGCGTGAACGGTTCGATATTAACCGATGCTTTCGGATCAAGGTTTTGGCCATAGGAACTTAGGTTATACCAAAACGACCAGAGGCTGAAACAGCCGAAATATGTAAACAACATCAAAACATCGACCACCTTGCCAATCCGCGCGAAAACAGCCGCTCTCATAGTGAGGACAATAAAAATACCAATCGCCAGAGGTATCCATTTCAATTCGGTAAAATTCTCCTCCTCCAATTCGGCCATTCCGATATAGTGATTCAGTATATTTATTTCAGTGATGTCATTACCATCATCGCCACCATCAAGTTGATGACTGTAAATATAAAGTGTGAGGCTGTCAGGATATTGGTATGACCAAAATTGCATATACCACAATGGGTAGAAAAATGTTGGTATCAATACTATTGCGGCCACAAACAGTAATATCCTTGCTTTATTACTCAGCGGTTTAATAAGAGCCTTACTCATCCCGGATAATTTTATATCCATTCTTCCCTCGTTAATACGGGGACAGAGAATTTCTATCCCCGATATTTGCTAATTATTATTACTACGGCTTGACCAATAGGTAACCTTGCATCTCCTGATGGAGCGCCGAACAGAAGTTGGTGCAATAGAAGGCATAAACTCCTGCTTTATCAGCTCTAAAAGTTACTGATTTGGTTTCACCAGGGTCGGCAATAATATTGACATTATAATCATTGATTGCAAAACCGTGCAATTCATCACGAGTCTGTTCGATATTTGTCAGATGAACCGTCACTTCGTCGCCCTTATTCACGCGAATAACATCAGGTGCAAAGAAACTGCGAACCGCAATCATTTTTACCGTGACTTTTCTGCCATTTCGTGTGACTGAGGTTTCTTCCGGCGACCAAACTGCATTTTTGTTCGGATGTTCACCTTTTTTGTACACCTCGAATGCATTGATCTTGTCAGCTTTAATCATAACGGCATAATGAGGTTCTGGTTCTGTAAAGGCATCGTATAGCAACTTCATCTTTTCGCCGCTAATATCGATCAATTGGCCTGATTCGGGAATCGATGGACCAACTGAGAGATGACGGCCCTTGGATAGCTTGTTCAGGGCGACCAGATAGTTGCCATCGGGAGATTTCGAATCGCCTTCGGCGGAGACCAGATGCCCGATATTATAAGCTACCGGAATCTTATCAACTATATATTTTTCCATCTTCTTGGCATCGTTTACATCACCCGCATCGTACGGAGGGAGTTTCCACTTCGCCACGGCGCTTTCGACAAATAATGATGTATAGGCATAACCCTTATCGTCGAATTGAGTGTGGAGCGGTCCGAGTCCAACCGGCATCTCAGCTTCACGAACTGATTCATAGGTCAGGACCGGGATGCCATCGATGGTATCCTCATAATCTTTATTTTCGATAGCTTTAAGAATTTTTTCGAAATTATAGATTGTTGTTGTCGGTGAAAGTTTACCGCTGCCGACTATCCATTTGCCGCTAGGTGCAACGTCAACCCCATGAGGGCTCTTGGCTAATCCGGCAAAGAAGACAACGCCGGGAGCTTTGGCCGGATCAATGACCTTAGCACCTTTATAAGTCTTATATTTTCCGGCGGCAATCGCTTTCTCGGCTTCTTTCCAGTTTACCATCACGAGAAAATCTTTATCTCTCTGAGAAGCGGTAACTTCAAGTTTTCCACCTTCGATAAATTCGCGTTCGGAATTGTAACAGGTCCAGAACATCCACTCAGAGCTCATGCTCTTTCCGGCGTCGCCCAGATCGTAATTAAAGGGCGGCATTAGGATCTCCCAAGCCAAAGACATATCACCATCATTAGGATCAACTTTGATTCCAGCTACTATACCTTTGTATTTGGTGGCATATTCAGTCACATCAGCATAAGTTCCTTCTGGGAACGGGACCGACATACGAGTAGCCATCGTTAGATATTCTGTATTTTCTGTGGCAAACGATGAGCCATGATTCGCCGAGACATTGGGAATCGTCAGGATCTGCTTGGTTTTGAAATCGTCTAAATTAATTCGAGCGATTCGTCCCTGCGCATTATCATTAATAAATAGCCAGCGTCCGTCATATTCACCGGCGGTTTCGGAAAAGGCCGGATGATGAGAATCGCCCCAGGTAAAGCCGCCAAGCATCTCTTTGGATTCGTTGTCAAATCCATAACCGGTTGCAGGATAAGGGCTGAAGACCGGAATGGTTGATATATGACGCATAGAGGGCACCCCAGCGACGTAAACCTGACCACTATGACCGCCCGAGTAAAAGAGATAGTACTCATCCAAATCACCCGGTGGAACATAAGTTTTAAGGGCGGCATCGGTAATATCCGATCTGCCCGAAGTTTTACTGCCGCGACTTCCGCGACCACCTTCGTCACCGCCGCAACCTGAAATAAAGATTGCAAAGCTGACAAAAACTGCAACCAGCACGAAGATTCTTGAAATTAATAACACCCAGCGCACCAGCACCTCCTTGTTTGAAAGGTTAAAATATTATTTAATTTTAATTTTTGTTTCATAAGCGCTTCTCTTTTTTATTATTCAATTTCTAATGATTTTTACTTAACTCATTTTGGGTTTTTTTATATTCCAGATTTGCTTTTGTTAAAATACTGATCAGATCAAGTTTCTCCTGATCGGTCAGAATCACTTTAGATGAGAAGATGATCGACATCGTTCCCGACTGGCTTGGATCAAAAATAAATTCCTGCAAGGTCTGATTAAAACGAACTCTGACATCATCAATGGCAAAAGTTAGATCGGGACCTTTTTCGGTCGGTGACTTAATTCCAAAGGCTTCAATCGAATGACATCCAAAACAACCTTTCTCTATAAAGAAAGCACCATCACCAGACAAAAGTTCTTCCCGTCTGGCAATCTCATCGGGACGTAATTCCTCTTCCTGCTTGAAACCGGGAATATATTTTAATGGCATATTTTCGTCACGCCAGCTCATCATCAACATCGACAATGACTGCCGCTCGCGGGTTTGAAGACCCATCTTTGGCATAACCGTTTCCGGAACGACCGATTGTGGTTCATCAAAATGAAGAATGTGCCAATTTAGAATCGATTTAAAACTTGAGAAGCTGCTCCAGTCATATCCCTCGGCATGTTTCTCCCCAATTTCGGTTAGATCTGGGCCGATAGTACCGCCCTCACCATTGATAATATGACAACCCCAGCAAGCTTTATCCTGAATCAAGTCTTTTGCCTGATTGATAAATGGCATTCCCGCGGTTTCGCGCTCATAGCGATGGCATATATTGCAGTTGATTTCTATTAACGCATTTTTTTCGCTGATGTTATAGTCGGCGGCAACATCTCCGGCCAGAAGCGGTTCTTCCCAATGCTTCGAAAATCCATGGGCCGATATCATATCGACCGCATAGCCTTGTCCACCGTGACAGATAGTACAGCCATATTGACTTGATGGATGTTCATTAAATATCTCCAGATCCGGATGAGTCGTGTATGGTTGCGGTGCTGATTCAAAGCCTCGCCAAAATATTCCTTGATGACAGGTGATACATCTATCGACTCGGTCCAAATCCTCAACCCATATTTGTTGAATTCCGGACGGAATATCTGCGGCTTTGTCAAGACCAACCAAATCTATAGCAACTTCCTCAAATTCGCTTTGATATTGTTTCCATTCAGGAACAGTATCTTTGACAATCGTTGCCAAAGTAACGGCGGCAAAGAGCAGACCGGCTATCAATATCAGGAGTTTATCAGTTTTTATAATTTTATTTTTTATCATCTTATTAACTTCCTAATAATTAATTGGAGTGCTAGGCCAGATTTCCCACGGCCAGAAAAATACCCAATTTGGTCCGCGCAACCATGTTCCGGCAATCGTTAATATTATAAAGGCAACTATAAAACAGGTAAATAATGATACTGCCGCCGTTCGTGATGATCCGGTTATCTTATTCACAAGGTAGTACCATAGTGCAAAAATGAGTAGTAGTCCACTCGCCGGATTCAGAATGTCAAACCATATCTGATTGTAAAAGATATGACCCAGCATTTCCCTTGATGGGAATTTTACACCAACAAGCACGGCCAGACTGGTCGTAATAGTTCCAAATAGTAAACCGAAGTACATCCATTTTTTGTCCAATGATTCTTTAAGCCATTGCCCGATACCTTTTCGCTCACGGTCGATCCATGGAATCACCATCAGTCCTAAAACGACTAATCCGGGTATCAAAACTCCGCCGATAAAGGCACTATAGCCAACCATCTCCTGCAATCCGAGAAAATACCATGGCGCTTTGGCCGGGTTTGGCGTTACCGATGGATTGGCTAATTCTTCTAATGGCGCTGTAAACAGCAGGGCTAGTATAGATGAAATCATAAAAGTGAGAATGGAAACGACAACAATTCTTCTAATAAGATGCGGTGAACTTTGAATAGAATTCTCATCGTTCAACAATTCTCTATCGATAATATGAACCGATGTTCCTTTAGCAATACCCATCAGGGCATACGACTTTGATCTTACTTTTTCTATGTTAGCTGATTCGGCCGGCTCACTTTCATTTTTAACCTGATCCATCACGGCCAGACCGCCATCTTTTCTTATTCGCCACATATGCCATACGACGCCGATCAGCAATATCACCGGGAGGAAAAAGACGTGCAGTACATAAAACCGAATTAGAGTATTCTGGCCAATAATGGTTCCACCGAGAATAAATTCCTTAATACTGTCACCTACAAACGGCACCGCCGAGGCAATCGAAGTCCCGACCGTAATTGCCCAGAAGGCAAGCTGATCCCATGGCAGTAAATAACCGGTGAATGATAACAAGAGAGTCAGGACAAACAAAACTACTCCAAGGACCCAGTTGTACTGTCTGTTTGATTCAGGAGAAAATCCATTCTTATAAGCATTGGTATAGAAAACGCGAAACATATGTAAAAAGACCATTCCTACCATCAAATGAGCGGCTATTCGATGTAATGCTCGTAAAAATGAGCCAAAGCTGATCACAAATTCAATATCCTTAATTGACCAGTAGGCTCGTTCTATAGATGGAACATAGAAAAACATCAGAATAATACCCGTTGCGCTCAATATGACAAATAGTACTGCCGAAATAGTTCCCAGCCAAAGTGAGTAATTCCAGGAAATGCTTTTCAGGCTGACCCGATGAGGAAACCAATGAATCAAAAAGCTTTTTACCACAGCATCGCCGGCCTCGCGGTTACTTTCAGGTTGCCATGGCCAGGTAATCTTTTTCAATAACTTTTTTACTGTTTCCATATTACACCGTTAACCTGAAATCGTTATTTACTTTTTTGGATATATCAACAACCAGCTGCCCATCATCAGGGGCGACCTCTAATTTATGCCACGGCAGTGCCGATGGAGCCGGCCCCGAATATGGGGAGCCATCCTGCCGAAATTTGGAACCATGGCAAGGGCAAACGAATTCGTGATCAACGGTCACTTCCTGACCTCTCAATTCAATGGTCTCTTCGTGGGCCAGTGGTGCATGTTTGACTGTACATCCAAGATGGGTGCATTTGGCCGAGAGACATGAAAAGTGGTTGCCATCTTTGATAACAAAGACCCGCTGTGATTCAATGAAGCTAATTCCTTCAGGTAGTTCATTCGGTAATCCGACCTTGAATTTCTTGGCGGGCTCGTATAGAATATTGGGAATAAGGGAACGCATATATGTCCATCCCTGTCCGAATATGCCCAGAGAGATCACCCCAAAGGCTAATTTCCCCAAAAATGAACGCCGTTCCTTATTGATTGAATTAGATTTTTCGCTCATCAATTTTCTCCTTCGATAATATCTTGAAAACTAAGATGCTCCATTGTCCAGGCGCCGGTTGGACAACGTTTGGCGCAAAGAGCACATCTGATACAGGCGGTATGATCTTTAAGCATAACACTTAAATTTCCGCCAGTGGCAATCGATGCATCTATTTTTGATGTATCATAATCATTGAGATCAACACGGTTATAATCGACTAACTCAAGACATTCCTCGGGACAAATATCTACGCATCTATTGCAAAGAACGCACAAGTTAGGATCGTAAACAGTCTCGATATGGCACTTCAGGCATCGTTCGGCTTGTTTAACCGCCTCATTCTCCTGAAAGAGACCTTCCACTTCACTTATACCACTTCGTTTATCAACCGAAATAGTCTCGGGTCGGCTCCTTTTTACCTTTTCATAATCAACTGGCATCGAATAATCGGAAATCGGCATTTTTTCAATAGTAACTTTGGTCCTGATATTTAAATCCGATGAGGTCAAATACTTATGTATTGAGTGTGCCGCCCGTTTGCCATTTTCGACCGCTTCAATCAATATTCGAGGGCCAAAAACGACATCACCGCCGGAAAAAACCCCCGGTGCAGACGTTTCCAGAGTTTTGGGGTCAGCCTTGATCGTTCCCCGAGGAGTTATTTCAATATTATCTTCAGGTACGAGGAAACCGGTTTCCGCTTTCTGGCCGATGGCAAGGATAACATTATCAAATTTTATAATTTCTTCGGTGCCATCTACATATTTAGGGTTAAAGCGGCCATTTTTGTCAAAAACAGATGCAACATCAATTAGCTCCACTCCCTTAACCAGACCGTCTTCGCCTATGATTGCTTTTGGTCCTTTGGAAGGATGAAAGATAATACCTTCTGCCTTTGCTTCGTCCAGTTCCTCAGCGCCCTGCATAGTTGTTGCGGCTGGCATTTCTTCAAATGATTCAAGAGATGCAACATGTATACTCTTGGCTCCTTCTCGTTTGGCACTTCGAGCGGCATCTATTGCAATATGTAAATCTCCTGCTTGAGCCGCAGTTTCGATGGCATCCTGTGGAGAATAAAAACCGCGGATAGCGGTTCGTGCGGCATCCAGGGCGACAGATCCACCGCCGATGACCAATACTTTTTCACCAAGATTTACTTTGAATCCTTTATTGATATTTATCAAATAATCAACTGCCTTAATAACACCATCAAGTTCGACTCCGGGAATATTAAGAGCGCTTCCGGCTTGAGTTCCGACTGCCAGAAAAATTGCATCATAACCGTCAGCGCGTAATTTGGATATTCCAAATTCTCTGGATATTGGAGATTTTGTTTTGAGCGACACGCCCAAGTCCAATATATTGCTGACTTCCTTTGCGATAACCGAACGTGGTAGACGATATTCCGGAATGCCGAAACGCATCATTCCCCCCGGTTCATCTAATGCCTCAAAAATTACCACCTCATGCCCCATCAGAGCGAGATCGTGAGCCGCGCCTAATCCGGCAGGACCCGAGCCGATAATAGCAACTTTTTTTCCTGTCTTGGCTTGATTTTTTGGAAAAGCACTCAGATGACCAGGTGATTGTGAGCCAGCCGTCTTTGATTCACCCAAGAGATTCTTGAATGAATTTGGTTTTTGTGATTCACTGCCAAACTGTTCGGTTACAAATCGTTTTAATGCCCTTATTGAAACCGGTGAGTCAATAGCTGCCCTTCGGCAGGCATCTTCACATGGCGCCGCACATACTCGACCACATATTGAAGCAAGTGGATTGGGTGATCGGGCCACATTGAACGCCTCACCAAATTTCTCCTGCGCAATAAGCTGAACGTATTGACCGGAATCAGTATCAACTGGACAAGCGGTCCGGCAGGGCACATTATCTCGGTACCACTCAAGTGGATTGACGCTGACAGGTATTTTATGTTTACTCATCTCATCCATTCATATATAAGATTATTTGTACCGCAATACTCCACTTTAAGAGGAAAAACGCAACTTCCTCATATCAAATAAAACAATTATCACATCACTCGTTTGCTGTCAGGAATATTAAAATATTTTGTTTTAGATAATTTAATATAATCATTTTTTTGCCAATTTAGCAAGTGTTGTTTGTTTGGCTACTGTAATAATTCTATTCTTAAATCTTTTTGATTCATCATGAAAAGGACAGCATTTTTTATCTGAGCATTGTCTTAGGCCAAGTATACACTTGTCTTCTAAGGCATCAAGAGCATCCAGTGCCGCGATAATATTAAAAAGGCTGATTTTATTTGGTGCCTTACCCAGCGATATTCCACCGGTTGGTCCCTTAGATGATATAAGAAGTTTTTTCCTTACAAGTTGGGAAAGGATTTTGCCCAGGAAATGCTCAGGAATATTCAATTCCGCTGCAATCTCTTTTACCTTGTGAAATGTTCCCAGCTCTAAACTGGCCATATAACCTAGGGCTTCAATAGCGTATGAAACGGTTTGGGGGTATATCATTTTACTATATCCATTTTTTTTATTGCCGATAATGCAAAACTTATTCTGTGCCACCGGAATTGAATAAAATATTCAGCATTACTGTTCGGCCTGGTTCATAAATCCGCATTCCTGTTGAAAATGGATTGCGTTGATATGACATATGCTGGTAATACAGCTCATTGGTCAAATTCAGGACGCTCAATGAAACTTGATAAGATCCGCCAGAATACGATACACCGAGATCAAATTGATGCCATGATGTAGTCGCAACTTCATTTAGAGAAGCATCCACCCTGGTTTGAGCGTCATTGTAAGTATGACTCAGATAACCTGCAAAGCCTTTATATTTGGGCAGCTTAATATTACTTAAAATTGATAATGGCGGAACCTCAACCAGCGGTAAATTCGTTTCAGTATTCTCTGCCCATGTATAACTGGCCATTAAATCAAAATATTTCCATGAATATGCCAGATTACATCCCACCATTATAGCATTTATATTTTCATAGGTGCGATAGGTTCTGTCAGTGGTAGTAAGTCCGGTTAGATTAGTATAATCCTTTATGTACGTACTGAATGTTTCCAATGATATTTCACCAACGCTAAAATCTACTCTTGCTGATATTCTGGTGGGAGACTTCAAAGTAGGATTTCCTGACCACCAAGGTTTGGTCATCGGTTTTTTGACCGCGATGTATAAATACTCTATTGGGGGGGCCTGTGAAGAAATATCCAGCATCGCTTTACCGGACAGTTTTTTATTTAAACTGAAGTGATAACTCCCACCGAGGTCAAATGATACGTCAGTCTTTGAGCTGGAGGCATCAGAATATAGCGATTTATAGAAATCAATAGTTTTATTATCCGATGTATATTGATGAGTCATTCCAATTTTTCCCCAAACATCAAAATAGCCAATATTTAATCTGTGATGTAATGAACCAGCAAGCTTCTTTACATCAGGCATAAGGTGATTGCTAATGCTTGTCATAGATGTGACAATTTTGTTATCGGCGTTCCAATTTCGATAATATAACTCGTAGAATTTTCCAATCAAACCAATAGTCAGGTTGGACGCATCTGTTTCCATTAACATCATGCTGTTTCTAAGACCATTATCCATGAGGTGTTCGGTGTAATTGAAATATAACTTATTATCCCCATATGACGCCGAGGCCGAGACAAATGAATTGTCACGTTCATCCATCATTAGATAAGGAAACATAATATCTTCAGAGTAATTTACTTCGGCTCGATATAGCCACCCATTATATTTTCCGGTTACTGATCCCTCGATAAGATAATAAGGGAAGTTTTCTTTATAATTATAGCGGTCCACAAATGATTGCTTATTAGCGTCCTCATATCCCTTGCCACTGGCATATCGTCCGGCAAATCTATGGTTATGGGAGTTGAAAGTAAAACCGATATCACTTGACTCGGATGCTCCAAGCGATTGTGACATTCCGGCTCGAGCCAGAATCGGCAATTGAGGTTGTTCTCTATTGTATGATATTGATCCACCGATTCCGCATTGGGGACTGGCCGATGAATTATTCAAAGTAATTGATTCCATTTCAAGAGAGTTTGTGCGGGAGAGAGGACTATCCATACGATTGGGGCAGGCACAATATAGGCGTTCACCATCAATCACCATCTCGATATCACCTCTTTTAAATCCACCCGTATATACATCCTGTGCAAGAAAAACACCCTTGTTCACCAGACCGAAACCATTAGTTCTTAAAACATTTGCAAAACGATTTTTCTCAAATGGGAAATCGACTGTTGAGCGCAATAAACGAGTTCCCAAAACGGTGATTTTTGTATCCAGACTTACCGTTATTGTATCAGGTTGGACAGAATTATTATCCTCTGCCATCGAAAAGCTTGATAGTGACAAAAACATTACCATTGCCAATATAGCATTTGATAGGTAAAACTTCATAGGATTACCCTTCCATATCTGAGTTCATCTTATATTACCGATTTTGCGAGTTTCAACTCTGAAAATATGTCATACTGATTTAATTGTCAAGTATTTATTTAGATATTATAAAGATTTATACAGCTAAACAGTGTAACAAGATCCACTGCGCTAGATTTGTGGATGTGTAACACCGAACCTAAATTCATAACTTATTGGATAATAATAATTTATTAGAGGTGGGGGAAATCGAAAGAGCCCGTTTTCGTAACCTATAGAGGCATATCAAATTACGCTACATCTCATTGAAACCCATAGAATTCCAGTTTTTATTTAGTTTTATATGCTTGTGTATGTTTTTGTTTGTTTTGACCTCAAATTGGCACAAATATGACACAGGATAATTTGAGATATCCTTCAACGATCATCCAGACATGAAAATGCTTCAGTTTTCATCTGACTTAATACGTAGACTGCTTTAATTCTTATCTTTGAGTTGACTTTTTTTACATTTATGACGATACTGTTTATAGACTCGCTTTATAATGGAGCGGTATCAGGAACTTATTAAGGAAATTTGTGTTTAATAATTGATGGCTAGAAACAAACATATAGCAATAATATTTCGTTTTGTAGCAGTGTTGACAATGATTTTTATGATCGGAGTTATGCTATTTCCAGCCATTGCTGGAACTCTGGAAACTGACCGCGATGAATGTAAAGACTGTGAAAATTGTGACGATTGCAAAAACCACGACAATACAGTTTGTGGCTGTATTGGCTGCCCATCAATTACATTAGCATATGAAATACCACTTCAAGTGTTTGATCCAATATTGAATGTTCTCGCTTATGATATAATAAATATTAGCAATGATTTTAAATGCAATTTTTTCGATCGATTAGATCGGCCTCCCAAGCACTCCCCTACTAATCAAGCATAAACGGCTGGTTTTCCAAGTACAATCAAAGAAACCCAGTAAAACAGCAATTCTGACTCATTTGTGAGTCAGAGATATTTTAGTTACTTATTTGGTGCATCTAAGCAGTAGCAAGACTCACCAAATAAAGAGGAGTAATTACAATGAAAAAGCGTCTTAGGACGATCAGTGTCCTGACGATGATAGTGGGAATGCTATTCACGTCAGCACTACTTTTTAGTCAAAACGATGCCAACCAAGCCGGGACAGTTATTGATAATTCGAATTCACAGTGTTCAGAAAAAACCGTTACGACAGACTGGTGTGTTGAGCATGCAGTACCCGAATCGGAATGTACTGCCTGCAACCCTTCTCTGATCGACAAATATAAAGCATCGGGCGACTGGTGTGGCGGGCATGGGCTACCTGAGTCGCATTGTCGCCTCTGCAATCCAGAAATACAGTTTCCGCAGAAATTGACGATTGCCAAAACCAAAACTGAGCTTGACTGGTGCGCAAAGCATTCGGTCCCGGAATCAGAATGTGCATTATGCAACCCTTCTCTGATTGATAAATATAAAGCATCGGGCGACTGGTGTGGCGGGCATGGGCTACCAGAGTCGCATTGTCGCCTCTGCAATCCAGAAATTAAATTTCCTCAGGAGGAAATACTGAAAGCACGTTTGTTGGAAACATTTGATGATGAGATAAAGGTTTCTTTGTTTTTCCGCTCAAATACGAAAATATGTGCCACAAATGATGCCCTCATTCAATTTGCGTCGGCAAACACCGCTGAAAGGTCTGGATTCACTTTCCGCCGGGCGTTATCGGCTCAATATGAATCTGCACTTGACGCTCCCGCAGAAATAATATTTAACGAGGATAGCACTACAGTTATTGCTTCTTCAGTCAAGGCGCTTGTGTCTCATTGGCTCGTTTCACCCGGTGATATTGTCAAAAATGATGATCCCATAGCGATTCTACAATCGTCAGAAATGGCAGAATTACAGGCACGGTTGATATCAACTTTTGCAGAACTCGAGGTTCAGAAAGAAGAACTAAGAAGAGATGAAAAACTGGCATCCAAAAACCTCATCAGTAAAAGCAATTATGAGCGTCGTATGGCCTTCTATAAAAAGGCGCAGGCAGAATATATTGGCGCGCGTGGATTATTATTATCATGTGGTATAAATAATCATGATATTGATGAACTACTTGAGAACAACATTGTCTCCAATAGGTTCGTTTTAAGGGCCAACGATTCAGGGATAATAGCAAGACGAATAGCAAAAGTTGGAGAGTCACTTGAAGATGGTGAGGCATTGGCTATTGTCACAAATCCCAGTTCCATGTGGATCGAAGCACAATTACCTGAAGATCATTTGAAAGAGGTTGCAATTGGGCAAAACCTTTACTTTACATCCGACGATGGTGCACTAAATCGAGTCAAGGGGTCTATAATATGGGTATCCCCGTATCTGGATACCGATACTCGAACCGGAATAGTAAGAGCTCAGGTGAAAAAAAACAGTCAAGGTCTCCGGGCAGGCGAATTTGGCCGGGTCACTATTTCAGAATCTTGTGATACCGAATCTATCCTGGTTCCAAAGGACGCGGTTCAATGGGAAGGCTGTTGCAATGTTGTATTTATCAGAGAATCCCCAAGCCGTTTCCGCCCCCGCAAAGTGGAACTTGCCGATGGACCCGGATCATACTATCAGGTGACTGAAGGGCTCTTGCCGGGAGAGGAAGTTGTTGTCACAGGTTCATTCCTGTTGAAAACTGAACTCAAGAAGACTAGTATCGGCGCCGGTTGCTGTGACTTTGGGCCTGAGAGTTGAGGTAAGATATGCTGAAACGTCTAGTTGAATTTATACTGAAATACAGACTTGTTGTACTTGTCTTAGCTGGCATCCTTTGCCTTTTTGGTTTGGTTGCACTTTGGAATTTGCCTTTTGACGCTTTTCCTGATACTACGCCAACCCTTGTACAGGTCAATGTATCAGCATCGGGATGGGCCCCTGAAGATCTCGAACGACTGGTTACCTTTCCCCTTGAACAGGCATTAACCGGTCTCACCGGTCTAAGTGACGTCAGATCTATTACAAAATATGGTCTTTGTCAGGTTACGACCATATTCGAAGATGGTACCGATCTTTATCTGGCCCGCCAGCAAGTGAGCGAACGACTCCAAACCGCCAAATTACCGGATGGCGTTGGCGTCCCGCAACTGGGACCTGTATCAACAGGCCTTGGTGAGGTTTTCCACTATCTGGTAGTTGGTCAAACAAGTGATCAAACCGATCCACGAACGGCTCAAGACTGGATCATCAAACCTCAGCTTCAGGCAGTTCCTGGCGTAGCGGAAGTAAATAGCTGGGGTGGATTTACTAAACAATACTTGATACTCTTTAATCCTCTCAAGCTGGTACAATATAACCTCTCAGTTGAAGATGTGATCGAGGCAATTGGCGGTGATCTGGGAAATGTTCCGGGTGGCCAAATTGTCCGCGGGGGTGAGATGACTCTCATTCGAGGGATTGGTGTTGTAGAATCTATTGAAGAGATCGAGGGCATTGTCGTTGACATCCGTGAGGGTCTGCCTATCCTTGTTCAAGACATTTCTGAAGTAGTAATAGGTCATGAACTTCGCCGGGGAGCAACTACCTATAACGGCACAGGCGAAGTGGTCCTTGGTTTGGGTTTTATGATCACCGGAGAAAATCCTCCGGCGGTGACCAAGCAACTTGCTCAAAAACTTTCAGAGGCATCAGATGCATTACCTGATAGCATTGAAGTAATTCCTGTGTATGAGCGGACCGATTTGGTTTCCGAAGTTCTAACCACTGTAAAAAACAACCTTTTCTTTGGTGCTATTCTGGTGATAGCCATCTTATTTATATTCCTGGGAAATTTTCGAGCCGGCCTGATCGTTGCATCTGCAATTCCGCTTTCAATGCTTTTTGCATTTGACTTGATGTCCAGAGTTGGAATCGCCGGAAGTCTGATGAGCCTTGGAGCTATCGATTTTGGATTGGCCGTGGACAACGCGGTAATTCAGGTTGAAAATTCTGTACGAAGATTGTCTGAAGCAGGACATTCGGTAAATCGAATTCAGGTTATTCGAGATGCCATTCTTGAAGTCCGGAAACCAACATTGTTTGGCGAATTAATATTAATTATCGTATATCTCCCAATTTTGACTCTTCAAGGTGTAGAAGGTAAATTGTTCCAACCAATGGCTCTGACCGTGGTTTTTGTTCTCACCGGTTCCCTCCTACTTTCATTTACTGTGATTCCTGCCTTAATTGGCACGTTCCTGACCAAGAAAGTAAAAGAAAAGGAACCGTTGTTCGTGAATTGGACTCGCCGGCTCTATGAACCAATTTTGGATTGGGCATTACGTTTCAGAAAAATTGTCCTTATAACCGCATTGGTGCTAATCGCTGGTGGGACATTTCTTTTTAGTCGCCTTGGATCTGAGTTTGTACCACGGTTGAGTGAAGGAACAATTGTTATAAATCTTGTCAGATTGTCTGGCATTTCCCTTGATCAATCAGTCGCTTACAATACTCAAATTGAACGAACCCTGCTTGAAACATTTCCTGATGAAATTGATTACATTTGGACACGTACTGGTACTGCCGAGTTGTCGACCGATCCGATGGGATTAGAATTGTCTGATATGTTCATCTCATTGACACCAAAAGCTCAATGGTTAAAGGCAAATACGCAATCGGAATTAGTGGCCGCCATAGATGCAGAGCTTATTGATCTTCCCGGTCAAAATCGGATATTTACTCAACCTATAGAAATGCGCATCAATGAAATGATCGCCGGGATCAGATCAGATATTGGAATCAAGCTGTTTGGAGACGATCTAACTGTTTTGGTGAACAAGGGGGAAGAAATTGCTGATATCGTCAAATTGATAGATGGTGCGGCCGACGTATCGGTTGAACAGATTACAGGACAACCTCAACTTCGGCTGGAAGTTGATAGGCAAAAGCTTAGTCGCTACGGTTTATCGGCCAGAGAAGTTCTTACTACGATTGAAAGTATCGGAGGAGTTTCTGTTGGTGATGTCTTTGAAGGTCAACGCAGTTTTGAGTTAGTTGTCCGAGTCGATACGACAAAAATCAAAGGACCTGAGGATATAACAGAAATACTAATTGCCTCCGGCACCGGCAGTCACATTGGTCTCGATCAAGTAACCACAACGGTGTTTGACGAAGGACCTTCGACTATTACCAGGGAATGGAGCAAACGTCGCGTGGTAGTACAGTGTAATGTGCGAAATCGTGATATCGGTTCGTTTGTTGATGAGCTTCGCGATTGCCTTGATTCCAACATAACACTTCCAACCGGATATTTCATAAACCTTGGAGGGCAGTTTGAAAATCTGGAGCGGGCACGTATTAGACTTGCGATTGTAGTACCGATAGCTCTTTTGTTGATTTTTGGACTTTTATACTGGACATACAAGTCAGCCAGAGATGCCCTTCTTATTTTTTCTGGAGTTCCGCTTGCTGCCATCGGAGGTGTGGTATCCCTCGCTCTTCGCGGTATGCCATTTTCGATATCTGCAGGAGTTGGTTTTATAGCCCTCTCAGGAATTGCTGTACTCAATGGTCTTGTCTTGGTGTCGTCGATCAAACGTCTTCGCTCCGAAGGAAAGGATATTGTCAGTGCTGTTAGGAAGAGTGCATTAACACGCCTCCGACCGGTATTTATGACCGCATTAGTCGCAGCCTTTGGCTTTATACCAATGGCCATTTCAACCAGCGTTGGGGCTGAGGTACAACGCCCATTGGCAACCGTTGTAGTTGGTGGCATTCTAACTTCAACGGTTCTTACTTTGGTTGTATTACCTGTGCTTTACATGGTATTTGGAAAAAGAACTGAGTCAGAAACCTAAATGATGGAATATGGCGAGTAAACCACTAGGTTCTGTACATATTTATGTTTTGGTTACTATGGCTATTATTACTATTGGAGGTGACAACACCGAACCTGATACTACTATAACATGTTGCGGCACAAAGTATAACGTTTTATTGGAGGTGGGGGGGAATCGAAAAGGAACCTTACCGCAACTCCTTACACCCCTTTGCATTACAGCGTATCACGAAGAATGCCAACGATTTCCAGCTTTTATTTGGTTTTGTTTGGTTCAGTTAAATCAGTCTGTTTTACATTCAACATGGCACAAATACGGCACAAATAGATTTGCTTCAATATTGTTATTCTTAGAACTGACTTTCAAAACCCTCCACACATCACAGGGACAAAAAGTAGTGTAAGAATATTACAAATAGTGTAAGACTTTTGTAATCGACAATCACTATGCGATTATTGAAACTATAATACGACTCTTTCGTCTATTTACTTGTGAGACATGACCTAAGACAAATATGAAGAAAGCATGACATGAGATAAGGTACTATTAAACTCCTATTGTTGTTTATGTCTGCATCCTCTTTTGCGCAAGACAAGGCAACTGCAATTATGATTTGAGTTGTAATTAACCCATTGAGGAAAACGACAGAATGACTTCTCGATTAAAAAAATATAGTTGGTTTGTAGGTTCACTATCAGTGGTAGTACTAGTTGTAATACTAATGAATATATCGACCTACTCTAATGAAGCCAAATTCACCCAAGAAACACCAGTCACACATACATCTGATCTGATTCATAATGATTTAGCTGATATAATTATGGAAGGTAAAGCTCCTGGAGTAATCGCGGCTATTATTTCAAGTGATAGTATTATAGGTATTGCTTCTGCAGGAGTTCGTAAAGTTGGTTCTGATATTTTGATTACCACTAATGATAATGTGCATCTCGGTTCTTGTACCAAAGTAATGACGAGTGTAATGCTTGCTACTTTAGTAGCAGAAGGAAAGTTAAGCTGGGAATCAAAATTGATTGACCTGATTCCTGAACTTAAAAAAAACATTCACCCTGATTTTCATAACGCTACTCTTTGGCAATTTCTTACACATCGTACAGGTCTTCGAAAAAATCCAATTGATTGGTCTGTACATGCAGATAAGGATATCATCGAGCGACGTTTGGCAATCTTAACTGATAATCTTGTGTTAGCTGCTTCAAATGATATTGGTGAGTTCCATTATTCAAATTTAGGTTACATGATCGCAGCTTGTATGGCAGAACGAATTACAGGCCAGAGCTGGGAAGCTTTGATTAGACAACGGTTATTTGATCCATTGGATATGTCTTCAGCTGGGTTTGGTTCTCCGAATACACCCGATCAGATAGATCAGCCATGGGGCCATTCATGGGTGTTTTCATTGTTTGGAAACAATTGGGAACCAGATCAGACTGATAATCCAAAAGCCCTTGGGCCAGCAGGTCGAGTTCATTGTAACATTAAAGCTTGGGCTAAATTTCTATCTCTATTTTTAGATGATGAAAATCCTGTTATAGATAGTAAATATTTAAGTAAACTAATTACACCTATTGGATTTTACGCCGGTGGCTGGGCTGTTTTAAAAGAAGAGGATCAGCCTTGCGGAAAAGGAATAGTGCTAGTCCATTCTGGTAGCAACGGAATATGGTTTACGTCTGTCATGGTGGCTCCAGAATTAAACAGGGCATATATTGTCGCTACTAACTCACGTGAATTTGGTTCTACGGAAGGGGTGTGTCAGGAGATGCTCAGTAAGCTAGTAAAGATGGATTTAAGAAAAGGTAAGGTTCTTTAGTAATATGAGGGGGAACAATAGAATTGACAGAAACAGTTGGAGGTGATAACACCGAACCTGACAATGCCGTAAATACCTGATATATAATGACTTAAAATCTAATTGGAGGTGGGGGGAATCGAACCCCCGTCCGAAAAAAGCGCCAGATTATCTTCTACGTGCGTAGCCGCTCTATAATTTCTCGTCCTCACCCCTGCCAAGCGGCAGGCCAGAGAAAGGACCAGCCTTTATAATTTTCGTCCAACCTCAAAGGCGTCGGGTCGGCTTAGCCTTTTATACCGTCGCTCCGTCCAGCCCTAAAAGGCGAAAAACTGGGGGAACGGGTAGCCTATGTAATTATACTAGGCAGCCATGGCATAATCATATTCGCCATTTATAAAATGTACCGGATATTTTACGAGAAATCCGGAGTCCCTCGGCACGCCAACAATCCCTCACCAATCCCGTCGAAACCTTTTCACCCCCATAAAGAGCGAGTAAAACGATCTTTAAGATTAATCGTTTGAGATTATCAACTCTACTTCAATATACTAAATCGTCATATCATGTCAAATGTTTCAGAAATATCTGATATTATATAAAAAAAGATAAGGGGA
>JAAERC010000425.1 GCA_024230695.1 Candidatus Zixiibacteriota bacterium | reverse complement strand
TCTCCAGCCGCCGATGCCACGGTGATTATAACTATAACTGATAATGATGCCAGAGGTGGAACTGTCTTTAGTACAGAGATAACAGTCACCGCTGATTAAAAAAATATCTTGCTTCTGTTTTGTTTCGAGAGGGTCATCTGCAGCCACACAGATGGCCCTTTAATTATTTAATGAAAATTTAAAGAAAAAACTGGATTATTGGCGGTGATAACATAGATTAATTCTATGTCTTTGAAAAATACAGATAATTTTAATCAACATCTTCTACATGAAAAGATCCTTATTACATGCAATAAAAATCCCAATAAGATCGCGTTAAAAAGTAGTGAAGACCAAAATAATTATTTTACCTTCAAAAACCTCAGTTCTATAACACCTCGTTTAGCCTCTCTATTAAAAAATATGGGTGTAAAAAATGAAGAGAAAATTGGTTTATTGGCTGAAAATTGTCCAGAGTGGGGAGTTGCCTATTTATCGATACTATGTGCTGGAAGTATTGTTGTTCCATTTGACCCGGCCCTGAAACCTGCCGAACTGACAAATCTGTTGAATTTATCGAAGATCAAATATTTATATATATCCAAAAAGCAAATTTCTCTTTTTGGGGAAACAATAAAAAAATCTGAGAATAATATCGAATTGATACAACTTGATAATGTTAAGGAATTATCCGACAATGCCACAGAATCGTATCTAAATCAGAATGTCAAACCGGATGACCCGGCGGTTCTGATCTATACATCGGGAACAACCGGCGACCCTAAGGCAGTTGTGTTAACTCATCGCAATTTAATAACCAATCTGGATGGTATTGCAGAGGTTATAAAATTCTATCCCACTGATACTTTTCTTTCATTATTGCCGTTGTTTCATACATTTGAGGCTACTTGCGGATTTCTGACACCGATGACTCAAGGACTAACAGTTATCTATGCCAAATCACTTAAATCAAAAGATATCATAGATGATGTGAAAAAATATGCTGTTACATTCATCGTTGGTGTGCCGCTTCTGTATGACAAAATGTATAATTCAATGAAAAAGAAGATTTCGGAACTGCCACTGTTGAAGCGATTGATTATCTCCTCAAGTTATTTGTTATGCAAATTTAGCTGGTTGTTTGGAATAAAAGTCGGAAATATATTATTCAATAAATTAAGGGAAAAGGCCGGACTCAATACAGTTCGGATTTTTGTCTCGGGCGGTGCACCTCTGCCGGATTTTGTGGCTGAGTGGTTTAATTTGATTGGTTTTGAATTTCTGGAAGGGTATGGCCTGACCGAATGTGCTCCGGTAGTTGCGGTTAATCGTAAAAATAAAATCAGGTTTGGATCAGTTGGTCCGCCATTGCCAAATGTTGAGATAAAGATAAAAAACCCATCATCGGAAGGGATTGGCGAAATTCTGGTGCGCGGCGAGAATAACACTCCCGGTTATTATGATAATCCTGAAGCAACCAATGATCTATTAAAAGATGGTTGGTTGTATACTGGTGATCTCGGTGTTATAAAGAAAGATTGCTTATATATTAAGGGCCGCGCCAAAAATCTGATTGTTTCAGCCGGTGGAAAAAATATATATCCTGAGGAGCTTGAGGAGATAATTAATCAATCACCTTACATTCTTGAATCTTTGGTGCTGGGTCGTAAGAAACCGAAAGATAATCATGAATCTATATTTGCCATAATTGTCCCCGATATTGAGCAGTTGAGTGATGAGAGTTTAGCTATACCCAGTGAGACAGATTTGGATAAAATAGAATCAATTATAAAGGTTGAAATTAATAAGGCCAATTGTTTATTATCTAATTATAAAAGGATATCTAATTTTGAAATACAATGGCAGGAATTTGAGAAAACCTCAACTAAAAAAATAAAAAGAGTGTTATATAAATAACAATCATGATTAAAACAGAAGAAATCAAATTCGATTCATCAGGTGATGGTGATATTATTGATCTGACTGGTCAGATCAATGAAAGAATTAATTCTTCCGGGATAAATTCCGGAACCACAACAATTTTCACTCCATCGGCAACATCGGCGATTACAACAATTGAATACGAGCCGGGGTTATTGCAGGACCTGCCGGAGTTTTTTGAAAAATTAATCCCATCTGGAATATCTTACAAGCATGACCAGACCTGGCATGATGGAAATGGTTACGCTCATCTTCGAGCGGCACTGGTTGGACCGGATATCACAGTCCCATTTGTTGCAGGCAGAATGACGCTTGGAACATGGCAACAGATCGTCTTTCTGGATTTTGATAATCGTGCCCGAAATCGAAAAGTTATAGTGCAAATAATAGGAGAATAATAAATGAATTTCACAGTGATAGAAGCGATCGAAAAAAATGGAAAAAAAGTAAGGATCCTTGATCAGACAAAATTGCCGACTGAATTAGTATATAATAACTACGATGATTTTCGTGATATTATAACTTCGATAAAAAAACTTGAAATCCGTGGAGCCCCAGCTATTGGTATTGCCGGAGCGTATGCTTTGGCGGTTGCATCTGATGCCGAGGTTGATGTTGATTTTGAACGATTTCTGAAATTGATTCCCGATATCGCCAATGAAATAAAAAACGCTCGCCCGACTGCTGTTAATCTTGGCTGGGGAGTAGATCGTGCACTAAAAGCGGCGATTGATAATAACTGTGAGAGCAAAGAACAGTTCCAAAAAATACTTTGGGATGAAGCATTGGCGATTTTGAATGAAGACAAAGAGCTGTGCGATAAAATCGGCATCAACGGCGAAAAACTTCTCAAGGACGGTGACACCATTTTGACTCACTGCAATGCCGGAGCGTTAGCTACCGGTGGATCGGGGACAGCTTTGTCACCTATTTATGCGGCAAAAAAAATCGGGAAGAACATCAAAGTTTTTGCCGATGAAACTCGACCGTTACTTCAGGGTGCCCGGTTGACTTCTTGGGAACTTATGCAGGAGAATATTGATGTTACTCTTATCTGTGATAATATGGCCGGAGTTGTGATGCGTGAGGGAAAAATCGATACTGTTATTGTTGGGACCGACCGCGTTGCCAAAAATGGTGATGTTGCCAATAAGATAGGTACCTATACTGTGGCTGTTATGGCGAAAGAGCATAATATCCCGTTTTATGTCGCTCTGCCATATTCAACTTTTTGTAAAGATATTGAGCGGGGAGAGGATATCCCGATTGAGGAACGCTCGCCCGATGAAATAACAAACTTGGGGGGAGTACAAATTGCACCAAAGGGTGTTAAGGTGTACTCACCGGCTTTTGATATTACACCGACGGAATTAGTAACTGCCTATATCACTGATAAAGGTGTCACCCCGGGTAAAAGAAAATAACTGTAAGATAAAATTATTCTGATGTATTATCAGGGAAGCTTATTTGTTTATTTCTTTCCGGCCACGGGAGAGATAATTGGCCAACTGAATATATGAATTAAGTTTTTTCTCCATAGTTATCGCTTTTTCAGGGAACGTCTCAGATAAATCATTCTCGAGATATAAAGTATCATTTAAGTCATAAAGTTTTTTGTAAACATTTAACTGGTGAAAAAGGAATGATGATCCTTCGATTAATCCTAATTTCTCACCTTCAGTAATTACTGCAAACCCCGAATCATCTGGCTTGAGTGATAATAAGTCCCGTCCCCAACTATTATGAGTTGTTTTGATATCAAGCAGGCCAAGAAGAGTTGGAAGAATATCAACCTGACTTCCTGTCGTAGTTATCAACCGTGATGAGTCCCCAAATAACCCGGGTGTATATATCAAAAGCGGTATTCTAAATGTCTCAGGTGAAAGAGGGTATTTTGGTGATTGTTTGTCGCAATGGTCAGATGTGAATATAAAAATAGTACTGTCAAAAACAGGTTGTTTTTTAACATTCTCAATAAATTGCCCAATTGCCCAATCAGTATAATAAAAACAGTTTCGTCTTTTATTTTCAATATTAGAATCATCATAGATTTTAAGGCTTTCGATCGGGACCAAAAACGGATCGTGATAACTAAGAGTCAGCATAGAAAGCAAAAATGGTCGTTTGAATGTTTTAATTTCATTGGACATCTTCTCAAAAAAGATATGATCCGGTACACCCCATTTACTAAAATAGTCAGAGCTTTCAAAATTGTTCTCATCATAAAATGTATTAAATCCGTTAGCGATAAGAAATCCCCTGATATTGTCAAATTCAATATCGCCGCCATATGCATAGATCGAATTATAGTCAAAGTCTGATAGAATATTGGCTATAGATTTGAATGGAAAATCGGCGGAGTATCGTCTCATGATCGATCGACCGGGAAGCGATGGGAATGAACATAAAATAGCAGGGACACCCCGATTTGTTCTGACCCCGTTGGCATAAAAATTATTAAATAATAATCCATGTTTGCTCATACTATCAAAAGCGGGGGAGATACCTGTTTCGCCGCCCAAAGCGCCAATTCTACTCGCCGTCCAGCTTTCCATAATCACAATTACAATATTTGGTAAGAATTCATATTTGCCTGTTGATTCGGTTTGTCGTTCCAGAGGATTACTATTTATTTTAATTGATTCGGCTATCCCAAGCTGTTTTTTAACAGTTTGCATAGCTGTGCCATTATCATAAAATTGAAATCGATTAGTTTTGCCCGTTATATCACGATCTTCTTTTAATTCCTCATAAAGCGAGTGTGACAATGTGTACACCGGATTAAGACATAGCTGATTAACAAACTGATTATTACTAAAAAATGCTTCACCCCAATCAAGCGGTTTGATACCAATTCTACCCCGGATAAGAAAACCAAATAGTATAATACTTAAAATAAACAAACTGATTTTTAATGTTCTACTCGCCGAATCACCAAATTGGGCAACCATACGGAATATCTTTCGAATGACAAAAAGTAGTAAAACGGAAATAAATATCCAAAAGAGGAACACCGGCCAGAACCCGTCGGTATTAACTACTGTATAGAAAAACATATTGGGGTCACTTAGATATTCAACTGCCCAGAAATTTAGATGACTCCCGAAATTATCAAAAAAATCAATATCTGCCAGCCCCATAAAGGTTATGATAGAAAACAGAGGTGTTAGGATGGATATAAATATATTCTGAATTAATTTGTTCTTCAGGTCAAGAAACGGTAAGTGCGATATTAATAGAAGCGGTAATATAATCACCGACATAATGATCGCGTCAAACCGGAAGCCGATAAAAAATGATTGTACTATGAGCCATAGCGATGAATCTTTTGTTAGTTCAATATAGCTTTGTAGAAAGATTATTCTTAATAAAACAAATAGCCCAATTCCTAATAAAAATATTGCCATCCATAGGGTTGATTTTGGGGGGAGGACTGATATTTTAAAAGGAAGTTTCATTTATGATTAAGATTCTTTTCGGTTAAGTATATTCCAGTTGGAATAGCCGAAAAGATGATGACCTCGGTTTAATTTTTGCTCGATATATGTAAAAAATCGGTACTTTAGTTTTTCGTGTTTGTTAAGAGGTCTTGATAGATTTAATTTGGTGCCATAATCAAGATGTTGTTTCCAGCTAATTTCTTTAAGTAGTTGATTCATTACTTTCGGGTGAGTTCCATCAAAAACAGGTAGTCTTCCAAGCGGTCCATAATCATAAATATTCTTTGTTTTTATTTTTTTTGGATCATTATCATCTTTGGCACCGTGATGCATCGAATCCTGCTCTTCTTTTTTCTCGACCATCAATTGGGGAGGTCTGACCCAGCCATAATGATAAATATACGCGGGAGTTTGGACGACATTGAGCTTTCTAGTGCCCTTGACTTTGAATGATTGAGCGTCGCTGAATGATTCAACCCCAATATTGTTTCGAACAAGCCTGATTTCTTTTTGATACCAGCCATGATGATATAAGTAATGATCGTAATCACCCCAGAAATGTCTATAGTTAAACAATAATCCTTCGATCTCAGAATCATCTAAGTAGCGATTACATAGCTCAACAATAAAATCCAAATCATTTTCATGCACAACTTCGTCGGCCTGTAAATAGAAACACCAGTCACCTTTGCATTGATTGAGTGCAAAAGTTGTTTCATCGCGGAAAATATGTCCATCAATAAAAAGTTTTTTATCCCAGGGGCGGTCAAAGATTTTTAT
>JAAERC010000424.1 GCA_024230695.1 Candidatus Zixiibacteriota bacterium | reverse complement strand
TTTCGGCTTCAAATGTGCAGGCATCCCCAATATCATTTCCATCACTATCAATCTGCCCCGGATTATAATGATATCGGCAATTATCACATTCATTACCTACACCATCTTCATCACCATCCAATTGATAATAATTAGAAATTGCAATACAATTATCACAGATATTTCCTCTATTGTCGTTATCATCATCAGCCTGATCTTCATTTGAAACACCGAGACAATTATCACAAGCATCACCAGCACCGTCACCATCAGAATCGATTTGGTCTTCATTGGCAACATCTGGGCAGTTATCGTCAGGACAATTATTAATAGAAATCTCAGGATTACCGTACCCATCCCCATCCGAATCGGCACAATAATCAATTATTGGTATATATGGGTTATTCTGTTCTGAAAATATAAAGATATTACTTGGGGGGTAATCTGTGACATCTAAAGTAACATATTGGACTTTATCCGATGGTGTTACAGTAAACCATAATGAAGCCAGAAGGCCCTCTTCACCAGGACTAATTAATTTATTTCCACTACATACAAAAATGCCTAAACGTCCTAACAGTACTTTATATTCTGAGTTGTCAATTGAATGAAGAGAATAAGCAGACTCGGAACATATTGAATTTACATCGCTGATCGAATCGCAAATCAAATCAGACGTTTGACAAGAAAATGAAAGTGGAATAGTTAGCGACAATAAGTCTTTTGTATTTTTTAGAATTAAATCAACCTTTGCATAATTACTACCGTGCAAAACTTCAGTGCCCCGAAATGAAAGAGTGTCGACATCGCTGATTTGTAGGCTCGAATCAGGAAATGGCGGACAGTATGGTTCCAAGCCACCGCAATTAAAAACATAGGATAATATATGCATGGCATCGTTAATTGTTATACCATCAAGTGAATCAACATCCGCGCTCTCCATAAATAAAGGTTCCGGACCATTTTGTAATAGATATTGACTTATATAAACTACATCTCCAATATTTAAACTTGCATCATTATTGGCTTCACCGCACTCCCAGTCACAAACATCTCCTTCTCCGTCGGCATCAGAATCATCCTGTCCAGAGTTTGATATATATTGACAGTTATCATCACAGTTTGTAGTTGCCCCATCTGGGCATGGATAATCACCTATAGTACCGCTTAAATCCCCATCATCCAAAATCCCATCGTCGTCATCGTCATCATCGCAAATATCTCCCAAACCGTCACCTTCATTGTCGGATTGTTCCGGATTATAATCGTCTGGACAGTTATCACATAAATCGCCGATTCCGTCTCCATCAGCATCTTCCTGAGTCGGATTATATTTGTTGGAGCAGTTATCATCACAATTAGTTGTCACACCATCCGGACATGGGTAATCACCAATGACTCCACTCAAATCACCATCATCCAAAATCCCATCATCATCATCATCGTCATCACAAACATCACCTTCACCGTCATCATCATTATCGGTTTGATTCTCACTAGTGAAATTTGGACAATTATCACACAAATCTCCAAAACTATCCCCATCAGAATTTGTTTGAATCGTGTTGGGTATGCTTACGCAATTATCACAGGCATTACCCACTCCATCACCGTCAGTATCAGCTTGATCATCATTGGGAACAGTTGGACAATTATCGCATAAATTACCAAAACTATCCCCATCATAATTAAAATTATCAGGATTTGCAATATCAACACAATTATCATCAGGGCATGTATTAGCTGGAAAACCAGGGTTGCCATTACCATCACCATCGGTATCAGTGCATTCATCGCAAACATCTCCGATACCATCATTATCAAGATCTGCTTGGTCCGAATTTGGGATATCGGGACAATTATCATCTGGACAATCATTTTCAGGATTTCCCGGGTCTCCATACGCATCATTATCAGAATCAACGCAATTATTAGTTGGCAAACTTACTACTTCTGGCACATATGGATTGTTGGGTTCTGAAAAAATAAAAATATTGCTCGGAGGATAGTCTGTGATATCAATTGTAATATATTGGGTTTCAGCAGACGAAGTAACGGTAAACCATAATGATGCTAATAATCTTTCACTTCCAGGTTCAATTATTGGGTAATCATTTTCAGTATCAAGCTTCCAAAGTCCAATCAATATCTTATTATTAGTAGTATCAATAATATACGCATCTAGAGGTGTATCTTCAATAGAATTAATAGTACTTATTGAGTCGCAGATTATTTCCGATGTTGAACAGTCAAAAGATAATGGCACTGAAAGCGCCTTAACATCTTTTGTGCTCTTAATATATAAGTCAACCCGTGCATAATTATTCCCTGACAATATTTCTAAACCTTGAATAGATAGAGTATCAGTATCGTAGATTTGTAGAACTGAGTCGGGGAAAGGAGAACAAAAAAGATCAGCGCCGTCAAAATAATTATATCTCGTAAAGTGAGCTATATCATTCATTGTTAGACCATTTAGTGAATCAACATCGCCTCTTTCAATATGTTCTACACCCGGTTCAATATGAAATAAATAGCTATAAATCCTAACAATATCCACCAAATTAACAGTTTGATCATTATTAACATCACCACATAGATAATCACTGGAGTTATCATCTGAAAAAACAGATGGAACGATGAGGCCAATTGCCAATATTGCCATACAAAATATTATTATTAATTTCATCATAGTCTCCTCCGAGTAGACAAACGAAATATATCTTATCCGCAAATAATATCCCAAAATGGGAATACTCAGATTTTAATATAAGCAAAAACCGTTATAAAACAAGGGTATTTCAGCATTTCTAAATAATGGAAGATATCTTCAATTACAATTTCACTACAACATCGTTGTTGATTAAATCTGTGGAACTTAATTATGAGGTTGATAGTACAAAAACTTAAAATTACAATTTTGCTACAAAGTAGATAGTTTTAGGATGAAAAATAACGGAACGGTTGACAACCGTTGAACTAAGCCAAAAGGTTGTATAAGCATATAACAGTAAAACTAACAAGGAATTTTTCAGGATTACTCTAGATAGCCGATTGAAAAACTTTTTATATACAAAACGAAGCCATTTTCGCCGTAAGGTATCGAAAGGGAAGAGGTTACAAAGGAGTTTTTATGATCGAAGCTGTCTGTGGAAGATTTATTATTTTAAAATAGCAGGACTGACATTCCTGTCTGTCCAGATGAGACGCCGGACAAGAATGTCCGGCCTACTAGTTGTTACGTACTATTCGACTGCAGAATCGCCGGACAGTTCCAAAGAGTAAATAGGGTACAATGGGTCATCAAGTTCAAGTTTGAATCCGGCGTTTTTGAAAATAGTTTCGGGGCCGGTCCAAACATTATCAACCGAAAGATTATGTCCTCTTCTTGGGAATCCCTGGACAAACATGATCCCTTTACTTTTCAGATCTTTAAGGATCTCTTTTATAAAATAATGTGCCAGCCCTATCTCGCGGTACTCAGGAAGAAGTAGGAAGCAGGTGATTGCCCAGGCATGTGGATCGGAATCAAATTTGTACTGATCACACAAATTAATCAGACGATCACGAGGACCGACCTGACTCCATCCGGCTGGTTTTCCGTCAACGTACAAAATATAACCGTCGTACTGACCCATCCTGAAGAGTTCTTTGCGACGATTTTTATTTTCCTCGGCAGTCCGGACACTCCAGGCATCCCAGGTCGATGTCCACCAGGCGACACAATAGCACCACCCGGCTTTATTTTTCTCGCAATGAATTTCCCAGAAATCATCTTCATGGTCAGCATCCAATGGAATTACTTTCAGCTCCACATCACACCCTTCACTTGCATTATTTTTTCATCTATCAATAATATATTAAACATATTTGGCTCTTTCAATAATAAACAATTTGGAATTTATAGAAATAAAACAAACCCTATTTTCTCGTTAGATTATTTTCTTGTTATTATTTCGTTCAACCAGATAAACCCCGGTCAAAATCAATCCGGCACCAATGAATCCTGCCACATTAAGTCTTTCTCCAAGAATCGGTATCGCCGCCAGAGTTGTCACAACCGGTTCAAAATATATATAGACCCCGGCTTTGATCGCACCTTTACGGTTTACACCCTCAAGCCAGACCCATTGTGCCAGCCCAGCGCAGATAACTCCCAGCCCCATGAGGATAAAAACAATATGGTTTGGCAGAGTTACAAATTTGGAAATTGGAGTTGTTATCAAGGTATAGATTATCAAACATATAGCCGGAATTAATAATATCGCCACCATCACAGATAAAGGATTATATGACTTAGTTAATTTCTTAATAATAATGGTATAGACGGTCCATGTCACACAGGTAAACAAAATTATCCAGTCACCGACCGATTGAAGCCAATTAAGATTATCAAGGTGACCTTTGGAGATTAGAAGCATCACTCCCAAAGTAGCAATCAATATCCCAATAATTTTTCGTTTGTTCAGATTTTCTTTCAGGACGATTCGTGAACCAATTGCAATAAAAACCGGAACCGTTGCTATCAGCCAGGCAGTATTGGTGGCACTTGTGTGTATCAAACCAAATGCCTGCAATGTAACATGAAAACCAAAAAGCAATGAAACAGAAATTATTATTAATAAATCAGATCGTTTGAAATTGAATTTGGCTTTGCGGACTTTTTTGACAAATAACAAAACCGAAAGCCCAAGCAGAAAGCGTACTGAAATGATCTCACTTGGAGTCAAATATTCCAGCGCCATTTTTGTTCCAATAAATGATAGTCCCCAAAATATGACCGACAGAAGAAGCAGAATATTTATCATTGCCAAATTTCCTTTAGTTGCAGAGGAAAGATTATACTATATTGATTTTATTATGGCAAGCCAAAGAAATCTGATCTTCACATTAGTGATCGCAACTTTTGCGGTTTCATGGGCATCGATACTGGTCAAGTTGTCCGGTGCCGAGGCGTTACCTGTTGCATTTTATAGGATGGCGCTCGCATCGGCTATTTTGATTATTCCGGCTTTTCCAAAATTAGTTAAAATAATTCCTAAACTAACTAAACAACAAATCGTTCTTCTTATATTTTCCGGTCTGGCGCTTGGTCTTCATTTTGCCACTTGGATAACTTCGCTTTTCTATACGACAATTTCCAACTCAGTTATCCTTGTCGCCACCCAACCGGTTTTTCTGATGGTTATGGAAACGATCTTGCTTAAGGAAAAAATTGCCCGTAAGTCAATTTTCGGAATGGTTATCGCCCTAACCGGTATGATAATAATAACCGGAGGCGATATTAGCATCGACGCGGAGCATCTTCTGGGTGATATGCTGGCTTTGGCCGGTGCGTTTTTTGCCGGGATTTATTTATTGATTGGCAGAAAACTTCGTGTTGATCTAAATAATCTTGAATATGTTTCTATTGTATATACAATCGCCGCGATTTTACTTTTTGCGATTTCACTTTTCTATAATGAAAACATCACCAACTACCAAACCAAAACATGGGTATTCTTTTTGCTACTAGCCTTAATTCCTACGGTTGTTGGTCACTCCCTTTATAATTGGCTTCTCAAATATATCCCTGCTTACAGAGTGGCAACTGTGATTCTGGGTGAGCCGATAGGTGCCACAATTCTGGCGATATTTTTCTTTGACCAAATCCCAGGCTGGTTTACAATAATTGGTGGAGCCTTGATCCTTTTGGGAATATATTTTGTTCTGCGACAGGCGGGCGAAACGAATTTGGATGATTAAATTCTTTATTTAAAATCTATTGACATATTGGCACCCTTTATCGTTATAGTACTATGCGATTAAATTACTTCAAAACGCAACCCTCGGATAAAGTGACCACTATTTTTCTATTAATGATAGTCCTTTTGATGTTTCCAATAAGTGCGTACTGTTCTGATAGCGGGCAATCAAAAAAAGATATTATCAGTATTCGCGCCGGTTTCTGGGGACCTACTTATTTGTCATTTGATCAGAAAAGATATGATCTGGAATCGAGTTTTAGTTGTGGAATCAATATTGAGCGAGCCAGAGAAAATCGGTTTTATACCGGGCTTGCAATTGACATATTTCGTTTTCATGCGAAATATAAAGATGAAGAAGTATCTCTAATAAATTTTGGTTTTGTGGCAAAAAGAAATTACCCGCTTAAAAAAGCAGGTCTTTCAATTCGTCCGTCCTTGACTGTCGGACTGGCGCTAAAATCTGAGTTTTCCTTTGTTGAAAAATCGGGACATATTACAATAAAAGCGGCGGTAGATGTTATCAGCAATGTTGATAAGCCGGTTTCTTTTCTTATTGAGGGCGGATTTTTCTGGGCTGTGGCCGGGATGGAAAACAAAACCAAAATATATAGTTCCCCGGCTCCAGTTCTTCGCGCCGGAGTGATGTTTTAGGCTAAATATTTTACATTATATCCCGTATATAGTTATATGAAGATACACAATGCTCTATTAAGAACAATTTTATTATTTTTAATATTTTTATCCGGCTGTGTGAACAGTAATTCTCCGACTATTACGGCTGATCCGATTACCTGGGTCGGAACTTCTGCTATTTATAATACTTTTGATGGCAAAAAAGAGTATTCCATTATGTTTTTCTATACTGATTGGTGCGGGTATTGTCATAAAATGGACGAATTTACATTTACTGACCCAACGGTGGCCAATATTATGAATCAATATTTTAACAGTGTCAGGGTCAATGCCGAGTCGGATACATTATTGGTACATTTTGACTCAACGCTCACCGGGCGACAGATGAAATTATTCTATGAAATTGGCGGTTATCCGACCACCTGCGTTTTTAAAGGTGATGGCGAATACTTAACAAGGGGCATTGGATACACCAACCCGGCTGATTTTGCCGCCGGTCTTAATAGAGTTTTATCAGGGGAGTAAGATTTATATTTTCTCCTCCTTGACAGCTGTAGTTTGTTGATATTACATTATTTTTCTATGATAAATTTTCCGATCAGTGGAGTTGAAACATACTGGTGGCTTCCGGTTGTGGTTGCCTTTGTGATCTCATTTTTTACATCAATGGGTGGTGTTTCCGGCGCGTTTTTGTTATTGCCATTTCAAATAAGCTATCTTGGTTTTGCCGGGCCGGCGGTCAGTCCAACCAATCTTGTTTATAATATTGTTGCGATACCGGGTGGCGTGTATCGTTTTATCCGTGAACAAAGAATGGTTTGGCCATTGACCTGGGTTATTATTATTGGGACACTGCCGGGAATATTTCTGGGTGCGATAATCAGAATCAAATACCTGCCTGATCCGGTATCATTTAAGTTTTTTGCCGGACTGGTGCTTGTGTATATCGGTGTCAGATTAGTGCAAAATATTTTTAATAGATCCCAAAAAGATAAAATTGTTTCAAAAAGTAATTTTTTGGTCACTGAGGCATATTTTAATTTTAAACATACCGGATTTAAGTTTAATGAAATAGAATATAAAACATCGACAAATAAAATCCTGCTTTTAAGTTTTCTGGTCGGCATCGTCGGCGGTACCTATGGTATTGGCGGGGGTGCGATAATCTCGCCGTTTTTAGTCGCTGTGTGCGGTTTACCGGTTTTTGCGGTGGCCGGGCCGGCTTTAATGGGTACATTTGTTTGCTCAATTGCCGGAGTTGTATTTTATACCGCGATTGCACCATACTATTCCGATACCGGTTTGGTCATAAGACCGGATTGGTTATTAGGTTTTATGTTTGGTATTGGTGGTCTGGCCGGGATCTACGCCGGTGCTCGGTTACAAAAATATGTTCCGGCGTTAATAATTAAAATCATTTTGGCCATTTGTATTCTTCTTGTCGCCGGGAAATATATTATTGGGTTCTTTTGGTGATATTAACTCTTCAATAGTAAGCAACGAAGAAAAAGCTTATTTGAATTCGACTGTCCGGTTAATATTTTATTTTTCCTAATCAGTTATTCCAAAACAAGTTACCCCCCCCAATTATAATGAAAATAAATCAGAAAATAACTTGTATTATTGTAGTTTATAAGTATATTGGGTTAACGATTATTCTTACTTGTATATGGCGCGCAAACATAAATAATATATCTTTTGTCTGTCGGAGGATAATATGCGTAAATTCAAAACATTTCTTTTAATGATTACTTCTATTGTTTTGCTGGCCGGCGTCGTTTATGCGGTCGATCCGCTGTTTGACACCAATGTTGATTATGGAATAGGAATTGGCCCCAACTCTGTTTATGCAATCGATCTTGATGGTGATGACGACATTGACTTGGCGGTTGCAAACAATAAATCAGATGATATATCGATTTTACTTAATAACGGGGACGGAACTTTCCAAACAGCAATTAACTATGAAGCCGGACATTATCCTTATTCTATCTTTTCAATTGACCTTGATGGCGATGGTGACAATGATCTGGCAACAGACACTCGGACTTTGCTTAACAACGGCGATGGAACTTTTCAGGCATCTGTTGGTTATTTTACGGGCTCGAGCGCTTTAGTTCCGTGGTCAGTTTACTCAGGCGATATAGATGGCGATGGCGATAACGATTTGGCCGCTTTAGCTTTTGACGCTATTTGGAATATGGGTAGCATTCATCTTTATTCCAATAATGGCGCTGGATCATTTCATCTAGCTGTAGATATAGGCATTGGGTATAACAGAAATCCTTATTCAGTCATCTTGAGTGACCTCGATGGAGATGGTGACAATGATCTGGTTGCTTCCCACGATGAGCACACGGTCGTTGGCAATATTACAATTTATTTAAATAATGGTAATGGGTCTTTTCAAACCGGGAATAGTTATAGTACTCTAAAATCAACTTCCCCCCGCGCAATTTTTTCAACAGATTTTGATGGCGATGGCGACAATGATCTGGCCGTGGGGTGGGATGGTGGTGGCGAAGTCGCTATCCTACTGAATAATGGTGATGGGACTTTCCAGCCAGCCGTTAATTATGATGCCGGAAGTAGTTCCTGGTCTGTTTTTTCGGCTGATCTTGATGACGATGGCGATGATGATATAGTGACCAATGCTTCGTATTTACTCAATAACGGCGACGGGACATTCCAACCAGCTGTTAACTATAGTGCGGGAGGCCATTCAGCATTTTCCAATGATCTTGACGGCGATGGCGATAATGATTTAGTAAAAGCGGGCGCTTCTCCAAATATTGTTTCAATTTGGATGAATTTGACAAATCCGGTTTGGGTTTGCGGGGATATTGATGATGTGGAAGGAATAAATATTCTCGACATAGTGGCACTGATAAATTATGAGTACAAAAATATTCCATTACCGGGTGCGATGAATGCGGCCAATGTTGATGGGATATCGCCTGTCAATATTCTTGATATAGTCCATTTGATAAATAATATTTATAAAGGCGGTCCCGACCCGACTTGTTTGTAATTAATGTTTTGTAAGGGAGGAGCATATGCGAAAATCACTAATTTTATCATTAACAATCAGTTTGGTTATTTTATTTGTTGGCGTGGTTTATGCGGTCGATCCGCTGTTTGGCACCAATGTTGATTATGGAGCAGGTGGCTGTATTTCTGTTCTTGCCATTGATCTTGATGGCGACGATGATATTGATTTGGTAACCGCAGGTTCGATATTACTTAATAACGGCGATGGGACATTCCAGACGGCTGTTAGTTATGATGCCGGAGGAGGCGCGGAGTCAATTTTTTCGGCAGATCTTGATGGCGATGGCGACAATGATTTGGCCACCCTTCATTATATTATTCTTAATAATGGCGATGGGACCTTTCAGGAACCTGTTGATTTTTCTTATGGATATTTATCACAGTCAATTTCCGGCGGTGATATTGATGGTGACGGTGACATCGACCTGGCTGTGACAGATATGGACATTAGCAGTCCTTCTCACGTACAATATATTCAAATTTATAAGAACAATGGTGATGGAACATTTCAACTACCAGAAAAGTTATATTTGGCATATTATATTTCTCCCCATTCGGTTTTCATAATTGATCTTGATGCAGACGGCGACAATGATATGGTGGCTACGGCACAGGGCGTTTCTCTTGATGTTTTGGTTTATATAAATAATGGCGCTGGTGATTTCCAGCGGTTTGAATATGATTCAGGTACTATTGGTACAGTTTTTTCCTCAATCAACTCGATTGATCTTGATGGAGATAGCGACAATGATCTGGCTGTTGGTAACTTTGACAATGGCAACATATCAGTTATGCTTAATAACGGCGATGGATCCTTCCAGGCAGGCGTTGTTTATGATGCAGGTGGTAATCCCTGGTCGATTTGTTCTGCTGATCTTGATGAGGATGGTGACAACGATTTGATATCCAATGTTTCTTATTTACTTAATAATGGTGATGGAACCTTTCAAACTGCCATTGTTTTTGGCACGAGTGGTGCTTTACAGCCAGTCTTTTCAGCTGATTTTGATGGTGATGGCGATAATGATCTGGTGGCCAAAAGTACAGAACCTGACAATATTTCAGTCTGGATGAATTTGACCAATCCGGGATGGGTTTGCGGCGATATTGATGATATGGAAGGAATAAATATTCTCGATATTGTAGCTTTAATAAATTATGAGTACAAAAATCAACCATTACCGGGTGCGATGAATGCAGCCAATGTTGATGGGATATCGCCTGTCAATATTCTTGATATTGTTTATTTGATAAATAATATTTATAAGGGCGGTCCCACACCGGCTTGTTTGTAAGGTCAGAAGCACTTTCCTGCTCCTGACCGCCAAGTTTCTTTACTCCTATAAGTTATACCCTTGCCGTCGCACCTACAGGTCCGCGGCAGGTGACGGTCGGTTCTGTCATCACATCAAATGGCTTTGCGCTCATATCGCCGAAAGCCGGATGACTTTTGACCTGTTCAGCCAGCGGTCCATTGAGAAAAGCATCCAATGAAGACTCATCTTTGAATAAATACAAACCGCCCGCTTCATTTTCCGCTTCGTTCAATAGCCAGATCTTCCAGCGAAGACCATCCACACCGGCAAATGTTCCGGCCAACGATGATGCCGCCTCTTCATATTCAGCTTTTGTAATACTGAATTTGAAATTGATTTGTAAAAGTTTTTCAGCCATGATAACACCCCTTCTTAATATTAAATTGCTTTGGCGATGATTCGCCCGAATTATTAAAATCAAAAACGTTTGTGATGTTGACCTGATAGAGATTTATTTCGGACAAACAACGCCGATATTCTTACTTAATCCGAGAGTGTCCGACCTTTAAATGATTTTCCGATGCGATATTATATCCAAATATTATTGAAACATTCTATAATGTCAATCTTTTTTTTAGGTTGATTTCGGTTACGTGGAAAAAACATCTTTGAGAAGCGGATATGTTGGTGCAGTTGAGGATTTTATTGGCTTCTACTGCCCACAATAAAAAAATAAAGGGTCGGAATAATCCGACCCTTTATATTGAAACATGGAATCTTATTTATTTTCGCAGAGCCCCGCAGTTGGTAACCCATGTGTTACAATTACATGGTGCGGCGCCACCTTTATATTTGAAATTAATAACATGCACAATATCAAGGATGTCACAAACACAATTGCAGGTGGCATCACAATTACATAGTGCATACGGTGCGGGGCTGGGACCACCCTTATACTTAAAATTAATCAAAAGAACAATATCAAGTATATTTATAGGCGGAGTTTCATCTGCTTCACCGGGTATACAGTCGCAGGTTTCATTTATGCATTCGCAACAAACATCAATTGTACCATCGACATTATATGTGATAATCTGTTCACATGACCATCCAGGCGGACATTCGCCGGCACATTCGGGAGGTGTGGTGCCGGTTTGCATTCTGATGGTGGCAGTTGTTGTCCCCATAAATCCATCAAGCATACTTCCCGGGCAACCTTCAAATTCGATTTGATAAGTAATATCAAAGAAACTTTCAACAGCAAAATCACCACTGGGCAATTGAGTTAATTTTGTCTGGCCGGGACTTGGTAATCCATAGTTTGTTCCGCCAATAACCCTAAAGGTGCAGAAATCGGGGTCGCCAAATAACTCTCCAAACAATTCAAACATATCGGCTTGGAAGTTTTGGATTGGATCACCCGGGTTTCTAGGCCCCGAATGAGTTTCGGCTGATACCGGCACTGATAAATGTCGATTGAATCCGGCCAGCATCCCAGTGCCGCTTACGGTTAGATCGAGGTATGAATCAAACGTCTCAACTTCACCACCTAATGAACCTCCAGGAGTCGCCGTCAGATTTGAGAAACTCATAAGAATACCTTCCATCTCGATTGTAGTTCCAGGTGGCAGGCCATCTATTATCATCCAAACATCATCAGGACTTTCATATTGACATCCTGCCGGTGGAAGGTCGATGGTACCGGTGCCGTTATCTGGATTCACACAAGTATTAACTATGGTTGTTGGAAGATCAAGGTAACAACCGGCGTCTTTGCATTCGCATTCTGTTACTATAATATCTCCGGTGAGCAAATCTAATTCAGCACAGACCGGTAAGCAATCTTCGCTGGGGTTGGCACATGTTTCTGTTTTACAGCCTGATCCATCGACTGTTGGTTCACATACAAGTGGTATACACTCACAGCTGACATCGATTGTTCCATCGGGATTTTCGGTTATTGTTTCGACGCAAGTTTCACCGGGGGGACAACCGCCAACACAGGCCGGTATTTCACCGGTTTGTATTCTGATAGTGGCAGTAGTTACTCCCGAAAGTCCCTCAAGGATACTTCCCGGGCAACCCTCAAATTCGATTTGATAAGTCACATCAAAGAAACTTTCAACGGCAAAATGGCCG
>JAAERC010000423.1 GCA_024230695.1 Candidatus Zixiibacteriota bacterium | reverse complement strand
TATTCCATAGGCTCCAGCCTTATCGAGTGGTTCCCCTGATGAAATATATTCCAATAACCGAGGTTTTTTGACCTGATTAAAATAAACATCGGTTAATTCATAATCGGTAAAGGCCGAACCATTGACGTGTTGCAATGAAACGGCGGAGCAAACAGTGTGGCAATTCCCGGAGAGTTTTGTTAGCATTACAAGGGCTCTATCCGGAGAATCTGGTTTACCCAGAACCTCATTACCAATAACAACAATGGTGTCACATCCTAAAACAACTGAATTATCGGGGGCGTCTTCCAATATGGTCGCGGCCTTTTTTTGGGCCAGTTCGGATGCCGTTTGATAAGGATTCTCCCAGTTGCACCCGTTTTCATCAATACCAGGAATTATCTGTTTAAATTTTATACCGGCATCACCAAGTAATTTGACCCGTCGCGGTGATCCGGAGGCGAGGATTAATTTATTATTAATAAGAAGGTTATTTAGATTGGAATAGTTCATCATCGTCCAACATTATTGTAACGGGCCCATCATTATTTAAAGATATGTCCATTTTGGCACCAAAGACTCCAGTTGCGGTTTTTAAACCACTTTTTTGAAATTCTTTTATAAGTAATTTATATAATACATCTGCCTGTTGAGGGGGCATACTATTATCAAAACTGGGTCTTCTGCCTTTTCGGCAATTAGCGTATAGTGTAAATTGGGAAATTACCAGGAGTTCTCCGGAAATATCAAGAAGCGAAAGATTCATTTTCCCTTGATTGTCTTCAAATACACGTAAATTTAAACATTTTTCGGTAAGCTTTCCTATTAAGTCCGGCGAGTCATCTTTTTTAAACCCGCAAAGCACTAGGAATCCCTTCCCAATTTCACCGACTATTTTTTGGCCAACTGTAACCGAAGCCTGACTGACTCTTTGTATAAGTAACCGCATGATGTAATAAATATAAGTTTTAAGATTTATCAATGAATTTAGTGCATTAATAAATTAATAATTGCATTTACTACAAAAACAGCGTATTAAGTTTCTATAAATATATAAAGCGAGATAATGTGGACAATTTATCAATAGGTATAGACATCGGGTCGGTTTCAGTTAAAGTTGCCGCGCTAGATCAATCAGGAAACATTTTAAAAACTATTTATCGCCGTTATCATGGCCGTCCGTTTCAGGTCTTAAAGGAAATTCTTGATGATGGTTTTAAAGAATTTCTGTCAAATAAGGTTCAGCTTGGATTTACCGGGATTGGCGGGAGAGTCGGAGCTGAAATTCTTGGCGGGCAATCTTTTGGTGAGATAACCTGTATAGCATCGGCCAATTATATTCTATTGCCTGAGGTTCAATCGATCATTGAAATGGGAGGTGAGGATTCCAAATATATTCAGGTCGCCCCGGAGAAGAAAGTAGTTGTTGATTTCAGTATGAACAACCTTTGTGCCGCTGGAACTGGTTCATTTTTGGATCAGCAGGCCGGACGTATGAAGATTTCGATTGATAAAGAGTTTGGCCAAATGGCGCTGAAATCAAAGAATCCCCCAAGAATAGCGGGGCGCTGTTCGGTTTTTGCCAAATCAGATATGATTCATCTTCAGCAGATCGCCACACCAGATTTTGATATCGTTGCCGGTCTTTGTTATGCTGTTGCCCGCAATTTTAAAAGTAGTATCGCACGGGGTAAGAAGTTTATTCCGCCAATTGCGTTTGAAGGAGGAGTGGCGGCGAATCCGGGTGTTATCAGGGCGTTTAAAGATATTCTCGATATAGAACATAATGATTTGATAATCCCAGAGTATTATAATGTTATGGGCGCTATTGGTGCCGCTATTGAAGCCCGGGCAGATTCAACTCAGAAACAGATTAAAGTTGAAACAGAAAAAATCACTGGGTATTTGAATTATAGAAATCTTCCCGAGGCAGGATTAAGCCAACTCAGTTTTGATCATCCCGATTCAAAATACTATTCTGTGACACAAGGTTTGTCACAGAAGAAATTTAGTAATCTTGAGGTTTATCTTGGGTTAGATGTTGGCTCGCTTTCTACAAACCTGGTTTTGATTGACAAAGATAAAAATGTTATATCTCGCCGTTACCTGATGACTGAGGGACGACCGATTGAAGCGGTCAGACGCGGATTAAGCGAAATTGATGCTGAAGTTGGTGACAAGGTGGAAGTTGTTGGGGTTGGCACGACAGGTTCGGGCAGATATCTTATAGGCGATTTTGTAGGCGCGGATATTGTCAAAAATGAAATCACCGCTCAGGCTACAGCGGCGATAAATATTGACCCAAAAGTCGATACAATTTTTGAGATTGGCGGGCAGGATTCCAAATATATATCTCTTTGCAATAAAACTGTGATTGATTTTGAGATGAATAAGGCCTGCGCCGCCGGAACAGGGTCGTTTCTTCAAGAACAGGCGGAAAAATTAGAAATCAATATTGAACAGGAGTTTGGAGATAGAGCACTTTCATCTGAATGTCCGGTTGGATGCGGAGAGCGATGTACCGTGTTTATGGAGTCAGATCTTATCTCACATCAAAGACGTGGTGCCAAGACCAATGATATAGTTGCAGGATTGGCATATTCGATTGTTTCCAATTATCTGACCAAGGTCGTCGGTGACAGAAAGATCGGTGACAATATATTTTTCCAGGGCGGAGTTGCCTGGAACCGGGGAGTGGTAGCGGCTTTTGAAAAAATGACGGGTAAAACAATAACTGTTCCGCCACATCATGATATTACCGGTGCTATTGGCGCGGCCCTTCTGGCAATTGAGGAGGATTCGAGCAAGAAAACTAATTTTAGAGGTTTTGATTTATCCACAAGAAAATATTCAATTGATACATTTGTTTG
>JAAERC010000422.1 GCA_024230695.1 Candidatus Zixiibacteriota bacterium | reverse complement strand
TATATGAACGGATAGATCTTCTATCTTTTAATATTTGAAAATATTCCATAATTATATAAATCAACCTCCGGAATTAATATATTTAAGTAATAGGTTGCCTAACCTCCTTGTCATTACACCTGTATTGTAACGATATGTCTTAATTGTAGTTATAGAACGTACTGGAATAATTAGTTTAAGTGAAGAGCTGACAAAAACCTCATCTGCATTTAATAAAGTTTTTAATCGCGATTTTTTTTCAACAATAGGAATATCATTCAATTTAGCAATTTCAATCGTATGTTTTCTAATCATTCCTTCGAGACAACCGGCCTCAAGCGGAGGTGTGTATAGAATTCCTTTTTTTACCCAAAATATATTGGCTGACGTTGTCTCAGCAATATATCCATTCCTACTCATTAAAATGGCGTCATCATATTTTGATGAATAGGCATGTTTGCGTGAGGTCATTTCGATTATAAAAGAAAGCGTTTTTACATTTCTGAACGGGGAGGCATGATCAATTCTATAAGGAGAAACTACTAATCGAAAAGGAGTAGTTGGTATTTTGTGATCGGTAACAATTATAATCACTCTTGAGCGCCCCGGCTTTCCGGCCCAAAAAGCTGATTCCCCGGCTGTTATTGTTAATCTTATCTTTTTTATACGTGCCGGGTTGGCCCGATTTGCCTTATTTAGCCAACTTACGAGTTGTTTTTCTGAGACGGGGATGTTCAGATTAATTAATTCGGCTCCTTTTTTTAACCGTTTCAAATGATTCTTTAGAAAAATAATATTATTCCCAAAAGCCATAAATGTCTCAAATAGGCCGTCAGCGTAAAAAAGGGAGTTGTCAAAAATCGAGATTTTTGCCTCAGATTTAGGCACCCTTTTGCCATCTATAAAACTTACAATTTTCATTATATTTAAATATAGAGTATAACTCAATAATACACAATATTAGTTTCTTTGATAGAAACAGTTTTTCTTCATAAATCAATTATTGACAGATTATTGGAACACGGTATATTGGCGGAATATGTTTGACGTGATTAAATTAATTGTTGTATTCGGCGGGATTGTAATAGCACTTCGCAAGAACCTATTTGTGGGTTACACCTTATTTTGGGCTAGTTTGCTGGTTGCCATATTATTCAATTTATCATTTTACGAAATATTAGATAATTATAAAGAAGTATTAAGATCGCATCGTTTTTTGAATCTTCTTGGAATAATATTTCTGATAACCTTTTTGGGGAAAATTTCAAAAGAAATAGGTTGTTTAGACAAGATGGTTTCGGCCACCAGTAACCTGAGGGGGGGGGCCAAAACCGCGGCGACGGCAATGCCTTTATTGGTTGGGATGATGCCTATGCCGGGGGGAGCATTGCTATCGGCACCGTTAGTCGACAAGGTTCTTCCACGTGACAAATATCCTGCCGAATTTGCAACAGCGGTCAATTATTGGTCACGTCATGTAATCGAATTCTTCTGGCCGATTTATCCGGGAGTTATTCTTGCCGCAGGGTTAACATCACTTCCAATAGAAATTATTTCATTTATGAATTTTCCGATGACATTGTTTATGCTGACAATCAGTTATTTCTTTTTTATAAAAAAAATAGAAAATAAAAATAATGGTCATGGTTTGCTGATCAAGCCGTTTCTTGGAATCTTAAGCGCTGTTTGGCCGATTGTTCTCGCCATTTTCTTGTATGCTGTCCTGCCGATCAATTTATTGCTTTCTGTAACGATTTCAATATTGATTCTTTTAATAATTGAAAGGCCGCCTCTGACTAAATTAAAATCGGTTGCCAAAGAGGTCTTTTCTTTTCGCCTGTTTATGCTGGTTTTTGGAATTATTTCGTTCCAACAGATGCTTGAAGTGACCAACGCGGTAAATTCAATTAATCTGCTATCAAGCCAATATGGCTTCCCCGAGGCAATAATTATTATATTAGTAGCATTTTCATCCGGTTTATTAACAGGAATTCTGGTGGCGATGATCGGGCTTTCATTTACAATATTATCTGGATATCTTTACCAACCAGATATTAACCTAAGTAATATATTCCTTGCTTTTGTAGCCGGATATGTCGGTATGATCTTTTCTCCCACACACTTCTGCCTTATTTTGACTACTGAATATTTTAAGGCAAACCTTGGCAAGGTCTATCGAGTATTTAGTCTTCCGCTTATTTTATTGTTTATGGCCGGTTTTTTATTGTTTATATTAGGCTACCCCTGGGATATTTTTAGTTGAGTTTTTGACATAAATTGCCGTAATTTATTGATATAAAGTATCTTATAATTATTCGGGAACTTTTTGACATGTCGACTGTATTAAGTTTAGAACGTTGGGAGGTTTGTGGAAAAAGAAACTGAAAAACAGCGAGATTATAACCTGATAAAGAGGGTTCAAAATGGCGATATGGTTGCCTTTAGTGAGATTGTTGATAAATACAAAAATCGCCTGATGAACACAATTATTAGAATGATCAGTAGTCAACAGGAAGCCGAAGATATTGTTCAGGAAACATTTATTCGCGTATATCAGCATCGGGATTCGTTTGATTTCCGACATTGTTTTTCGACTTGGCTGTACACAATAGCATTAAACCTGGCGCGTAATGAGCTTAGAAAAAGAAAGCGATTTAAATTCTTTGATATTACTGATATGCAGGGGCATGAAAGCGAAATTTCAGTGGATATGAAACTCCCAAGTAACATATCCAAAGCATTGGAGCAGGCGGTTGATTCATTACCTGAAAAATATAAAACCGCTTTTATTCTCAGGGATATTCAGGAGAATCCATACGATGAAGTCGCCAAAATAATGAACATTCCGTTAGGAACTGTTAAATCGAGAGTGAATAGAGCGAGAGCATTGCTTAGAGATAAATTGAAACCGAGAATGGAGGAATCTAATGCGTTGTCAAAGGGTACGCTCCTTCCTGTCAGCTTATTGTAAGGGCGAGCTGATTGAGAAGCGATCCGGCGCGATTAAGGCGCATCTGGAGGGATGCCCCAGATG
>JAAERC010000421.1 GCA_024230695.1 Candidatus Zixiibacteriota bacterium | reverse complement strand
AGTTACCCTTTTGATCCGGATATTTATTATTCTGCGATTGATATAGATGGCCCCGGCTTAAATAATTCAATAACCGAAGCACGTCCTGATTCATCATGCGAATCACCAGATATCGCGGTATTGCCAAGCGGCAATATTATCATTGTCTGGGCCGATCGTCGAGCCCAAAGCTGGAATATTTATGGGCAACTAATTAACTCAAATGGAATAGCCATTGGAACGAATTTTAAAATAAATTCCGAGGTGGGGCTTTTTCAACAACATTCGCCGCGAGTTGCCGCTATCTCAGATGGTAGATTTATTGTTGTTTGGCATGATAACAGATTTGGCGATGATGATATATTTGGGCGGGTATTTAACTCTGATGGTTCTCCAACAGCAATAGATTTCAGGGTGAATGATGATAGCGAGCAAACCAAACAAGCTTTTCCAACCGTTGCCGCCGATGGAAATGGACGCTATTTTATAGCCTGGGTTGATTGGCAAAATGGTAACTATCCTAAAAATCCCGATATCTATTATAGGCGTTATAACAATTCCGGTATTGCGTTAGGGGATTGTACAAAATTGGTATCCGATGCTAATAAGCGTTCACAAAAAGATGTTGCTATCTGTTCGGACCGCATGGGAAATCTTGGTTTTTCATGGGCTGACTCAACTTCGGGTCAGTGGGATGCAATGGCAAAGATCATTGATAATGTTGGCGCTGTAGTCGGAAATAGTTTTTTGATCCATCAGAATACAGAAGGTAAACAACTCCAGCCTGATATTGCTACCGATGGATATAAATTCTTCTTTACATGGGCCGATTCTCGAAATGGTGACTTTGATATTTATATAACAATTAAAAGCTATAATGACCCGACTATTGTCAGCCAACCGGCCGCTTTGACATTTGATATGGAGGAGGGAGGAACTGTTCCAGAATCGCAATCAATATTTCTTTCCAATGCCGGTTATGGTGAATTGAATTATTCTTTATCGCCAGTTGATGATTGGATAACAATTATACCTGATTCTGGAATAACTCCGGCCAATGTTGATGTACAAATTAACACCGATACTTTATCATATGGTGAATATATAGGTAAAATTAAGTTAATAAATTTAAGTCAGAATGATTCCTCTGAAGTTGTTTCTATTATATTAAATGTTACCGCCCCGATAATTGATTTGACTCCAGATACATTATATTTTAAAGTGTTGGCCGAACTTGGAAATCCAGACAATTTATTTTTTCATGTAAATAATTCCGGAAGTGGAACATTTAATTGGATCGCCGATGAAAATTCGACCTGGTTTGATCTTGATAAATATTCTGGTGTGTCCTCAAACAATATTGGTGTTTCTATCGATATCTCGGGACTCGAGTACGATACATATCTGGAGCCAATTATAATTGAATCAAATGAAGCCATTAATTCACCTGACACAACCTGGGTATTGTTGGAATTGACCGGAAATATGTCATTCCTGCGCGCTACTCCTGATACCATTATTATTAAGGGCAGTGAAGAGGAAGTTCTTACCGGGCAAGTCGAGATCTCAAACCCGGGGGCAGGAACTCTTGACTGGACAGCAGAGATATCGGCTGCTTGGTTAAATGTTGATAAATATAGCGGCTCGGATTATGATACAATTTTCATTTCTATTGACAATGAATTGACTACCGGCTCATATAGAACAGATATTGTGATTTATGATAGTGTTTCATTTAATGAAAACATTTCAGTACCGGTTTATCTTTATATCTCATCAGATGATACTGTGTTGATCGCCAGTACTAACACAATGCCGAGACAATTAGCGGTAGTGCCTCTTTATCTGAATTTATCCGATCCGTCCAAGGCTGTCTATTTACCTATCGGTTTTGATAATAATACGGCCGCACTTGATTCGATTGTACCGAATACAGCGGAGTTGCCATCAACCGTAGATTTTTACTCAAGTTTTGGCGGTGGAGAAGCGGAAATAGGTCTAAGACTAAATGAAACTGTTTTTGATACCGAGTTGATTATGCCGGGAAACTATGAAATTGCATCACTATTTTTTACTGCGGGGAACAATGATGTCTTTAATATAATTGACACGCTTTCATCAGACAGCTCCGGATTATATATTTTGTCAGAATCAATGGAAAAAAAGGTCCCGTTTGTGATACCCGGCGAGTTAATTATTGGTAATCCGACAGATATTGAAGAGGATATTCCTGAAAATATTCCTAATGATCTATATCTATCTCAAAATTATCCAAATCCATTTAATAGTTCAACTTCGATCGACCTTATGTTAAATCGCAATTCCAGTGTCTCAATGAAAATCTATAATATATTGGGCCAGACAGTTTTTGATTATAGTAGTGTTAAACTTGCGGCCGGAAGACACCGTTTTGACTGGGATGGAACGATGAGAAATAGTTCTCATAAGGCGCCAAGTGGTATCTATTTCTATCGCCTGGAAACTGAGGATTATGCTATTGTTAAGAAGATGGTCTTGCTGAAATAAACAATTTCCTTCATTATCACAATTATAAATATTTTCTATAACATTATGGTAGAATATGAATTATTACGAAACTTTTCGTTTGATTTAACGTTTATTTTAGTAGAAAAATAAATATAAAAGGAGTTTTTTATGAGTTTCAAGAGCAAGTTTTTTGGTTTATCGTTTTTATCTCTTTTGATGTTGTTTATTACGGGTTCAGCAATTGCTGATCCTGGTTTAATTTATGGTAAGGTATACACAATTGATGATGAGGTGTTGGAAGGATTTATCAGGTGGGATAAAAATGAGGTGGCCTGGGATGATGTTCTTGACGGTGATAAAGAATTGAGAAGGGAATCACGGAAAAAACATCGTCGCTACAATGATGACGACGATGACGAAGAAATTACCATTTTTGGTGTAACAATTTATAATAGTGGTCGATCAAGAAATAGTTGGGGATGGTCTGGTAATGCTCAATCGGGAATAAGATTTGGTCATATTAAAACATTAACCCCCGATGGAAACGATGAAGTGCTTTTAGAATTAAAATCGGGTGAGGAAGTATATTTGGAAAATGGTTCCGGTGATATTGGCAATGATATCCGTGAAATACTGATTGATACTGAAGATGAAGGAACTATAGAATTATATTGGGATGATATAGAAAAAATTGAGTTTCAAAAAACTCCAAAGCGTGATTGCAGATTTGGCAACCGCCTGTATGGCACTGTGGCTGTTGACAGGGGCGATGAATATACCGGATTTATCTCTTGGGATATGGATGAATCGTTCGATGCCGATATTCTTGATGGTAGCGAAGGTAATCGGAAAAGAAAAATCAAATTTAGCAAAATAGAAACGATTGAAAGGCGCTCATCTAATTCGGCCATCATTTCATTGAAAGGTGGGAAGAAGATCAGGATGAAAGGAACCAATGATGTTAACAACGGCAATCGAGGTATTGTTGTTTCTGATTTGACGTTGGGTAGAGTCGTTATTGATTGGGATGAATTTGATTATCTTGAGTTCAAAGAAGCACCAGATGGACCAGCATACAACAAATTTGATGGCGGTAGATTATTAAAAGGTACCGTTTTCTGCGAAGATGGCGACGATTATGAAGGTGAGATCAAATGGGATGACGACGAGGAATATACTTGGGAACTTCTGGATGGTGAAATTGACGATGTCGATTTTGCAATTGAATTTGGTCAGATAAGATCAATTGAGAAAAGCTCCCGTCATGGCGCCGAGGTAATTTTAAAAGATGGACGAAAATTCAGACTTCGGGATTCAAATGATATCGACAATGACAACAAAGGAATTATTATAAAAGATGGCGATAAAATGACGGTTGTTGATTGGTATGATTTCGAAAGACTGGAATTAGATTGATATAGAATTGAATAAACTAATCTGAATTTAAAAGAGAGCTTTCTCCGGCCAGACTTAGAGGGGAGTAATTAAAGCCCGGGATTCCAAAGAAGAACTCTCTGTATCTAAAATATAACATTTCCAACATTTGTCAAGTAAAAGCTGTAAAACCTTGTGTTTAGTGGGGTTGACGTGAGGGTCGGTTGGTGGAGAATACTATGATGTTATCGGTTTATATACATTATTTACTTTTGATCTTCCGGGAATAATTTTCTATATATGTGACAGTATGGTTTGTATCCGTTATTCAAATAATAATCCTGATGGTAATTTTCGGCGTTCCAATATTTTTCTGCTTTAGTTAATTTTGTGGCGATTTTAAGATCATTATCTGATAGTATTTTAATCAGTTTTTCAATTGTCTTTCTTTGTTCTTTGTTTGTGTAAAATATCTCTGAACGATACTGCCCTCCAATATCTGGTCCTTGACGATTTAATTGAGTCGGGTCATGTATCTCAAAGAATAATCGTGCAAGTTTTTCATATGAGACAAGCGATGGATCAAATTCAACTTTGGCGACCTCGGTATGACCCGTTGTACCGCTACAAACATTGTCATATGTTGGACTATCTTGATGTCCCCCCATATATCCGACCGAAGTAGAAATTACACCTGTTTCTTTTTGCATAAGATATTCAACACCCCAGAAACATCCGCCGGCAAAATAAGCAGTTTCAGTGCTCTGTTTTTCTTTAATTCTTTCTTTCATTTCAGCAGGTATAAAATTCAGTGACAATGAATTAACACAATGTCGAGTGTTTTTATCTGTAAGTTGTTCACCTAAAAAAACATGTCCAAGGTGAGCATCACAATTATTACAGATTATCTCAGTACGACTGCCGTCTTTGTCCTGAATACGTTTTACTGCCCCTGGGATCTCATCATCAAAGCTTGGCCAGCCGCATTGTGAATCAAATTTATCCAGTGAAATATAAAGAGGGGAGTTGCATCTTTTACATATATATGTACCGGTTTCGGAAAATAGATTATATTTGCCGCTGAACGGACGTTCGGTTCCTTTGTGTTCAATTATATTGTTTTCTTCTTCGGTCAACTTATTATAATTCATATCTTTTTCACCCGCATTTGTTGATGTAAACAGATAACCAATACTAAAAAATGAAATTATAAATATCGAAATTATTGAAATAATAATAATATTATTCTTTTCTCATAATTATATTCCTCATTATTCTTTCCCTAAGTTATACGAAATGAGGATGAAAATTGGGAATAATTATTAATTTACAGGCGAATAGTGAAAAAATCGCATCTATACGGTTATTCAGTATCGGGTTCGATATGGATCAGGATACCGGCGACTTCTGGGAATTTTTCTTTGACTAATATTTTGATATTTCTAGCGATATTATGTCCCTCACGAACAGTTTTATCACCTTTTACACTAACAGCTGCATCCATATGAAAATCCGGACCAACCATACGCCCCTTTATCCATCGGACTTTAATAACGCCTTCAACATTTGTTATAAAATCTTTGATATCATTCTGGCGTGCGATCTCAGGCGATCCCGACATCAATGTATGCACATTATCCCGAATAATTTTAACCGCCTGTTTGAGGATGAAAAAGGCGACCCATAAACCGGCAATGGGATCAAGAATCGGATATTTTGTTTGAGCGACAACAATACCTATCAAAGTTCCAATTGAAACAATAACATCGGAGCGATGATCGGCGGCATTGGCAATCACTGCTTGTGATCGGTATTTATTCCCGATTTTTATTGTATATTTGTATAAAAATGACTTAACTACTATTGTTATAACTGCCGCAATAGTAGCCAGATAGGTTGGTGTGCTAAAGTCATGGTTTACGATAGAGTCATAAGATTCGCGGCCGATATAACCGCCGGTAATTATCAGAACAAGCGCGACAAAAATAGCCGACAAAGTATCAGCATTGCCATGTCCATAAGGGTGACTCTCATCGGGCGGTTTATTCGCAATATTGATTCCGAGCCAGACAACAATATTAGCCACAATATCAAGTAGTGAATTTAAGGCATCGGCTATTAATGCCTGAGAGCGACCGACAATACCTCCAAACAGTTTCAAAATCAGAAGCAATATGTTTATCAGCAGGCTAAGTCTTGTGCTTGCGATAGGAGTTTGTAGATTTTTAAACAATTAATAGCTCCAAAAAATCCAATAAGAACAATATCAAATAAAAACAGGTGAATATTTCAATTCACCTGTTTAAATAATCACAAAATAAACCTAATTATTTTTATTATATTCTTTAAGATCATTAAGATCTTTTAAATGTTCCTCAATTCCGGGTATCATACTTTTGGCCTTTGGATTTTTGCGAGCGACCTTAAGGAATTGATTCCAATATTTTATAACATTATCAACATCATCCTGATTACCACTCTCAAAAGATATGGCCATATTGTAAATTGCCCGATAATTATCTGGCTTGACTTGCACGGCCTTTTTGAAATTTGTAAAAGCGGAGGTGAATTTCTCCTGAGCTTGATATATCTGCCCGAGACTATTGAATGAATTAAAATAATCTTTTTTCAGCCCAATAGATTTTTTGTAACTGGCAATAGCTTCAGGGTATTTTTTCAATTTCTGTTGAGCTTTTCCAGCCAGGTAATATGGTAAATAGTCATTTGTAAAATGTTGAGTATATGTTGTCATGCTCTTAACAAGCCCGGCCCAGTCCTTTTTGACAAATTGCACTAATCCAAGGTCTTTATAAATTTCAAAATACTCGGCATTATTGGAAATCACCGTGTTGTAACTATTAAGCGCGTCATCATACTTCTTCTGTTTATAGTAAACTCGGCCCAGATTAGCCCAAGCATCGGTACTTGTTGGGTCAATTTCCGTTGCCTTTTTGAAGTCAATTTCGGCATTTCCATATATTTTTCTTTTAAAAAATATAGATCCGCGATTTATAAATGCATCCAGAAAATTACCATCCTCGTCAATTACTCCGCCATATAGTAAAATCGCAGTAGAATCATCTCCGTTTTGTTGAGCTTCCAACGCAGAATTAAATATTTTTTTTGCTTCTTGATTGTCTTCCTGTGCCAGAATATTGGCAGGAATTATAAGAAATGTCAGGAAAGCAAAAATTACAAAATTTTTCTTTGACCAAAATTTGGTGCTCATTTTGATATCTCCCTCAAATAAATTCATTTAAGTATTCTACAAATTTGTTGTCAATAGTTTTCAAAAATAATAAAGATTTATAGTTCGTCAAGTTTTTTTATAATTTCTTCATATT
>JAAERC010000420.1 GCA_024230695.1 Candidatus Zixiibacteriota bacterium | reverse complement strand
GACCGTTCTGATGATACAATGACTTTGACCGTCCGACTGAAACACCAGTTTTAGATAATAAATCTCACTAATCGGGATTTTCTCCGATTTACTTTTCGCCTTCTATAGAGCATTCTATATATCCTGCGAATTTTATATCTTTTTGTTTTAACAATATTTAAGGCTATTCCTATATCTGCCGATATATGAAAAAGAAACAAACACTTACGAATTGCGGGTTATGGAAGACAAAAACGAACAAAACGACAAAAACCGTTCATCATCAGAGAATTTTGGCAAACACAAAGATAAATCAAATTCCGATACTCAAAAAATATTCTTGAGTGAAACTGGTACCGTCCTGGCCGATATGGAAGCTACTGTCGATAATATCGCGGTAGATACACCACAAGCCGAATCGGGACAGGGACTCCAGCTTAAATCATTTGAAGATTTTAAGGCGATCCTTGAGGTTTCGTTGGCCATAAACTCATCTTTGATACTTGATGATATCCTTCAAATTGTGATGAAAAAGGCGATTGAGATCATTTCGGCTCAACGTGGTTTTATAATGCTCCTTGATGATAATAAATTAAAATTTAAAGCCGCATATGACATCAATGAAATTAATGCAATGGATCATGACATAAAAATATCATCATCAATTGCAAATCAAGTTGCCGCAAGTGGACAATCGGTTTACATCTCTGATGCTCAATCTGATAAAAAATACGCGTTATTAAACGAAGTAACTGATTTGAATTTGCATTCAATTATGTGTGTTCCGCTAAAGATAAAAAATAATATTATCGGCGTAATCTATCTCGATAATTCCGCTCCAAGTCCACCTTTTCTTAAACCCGATTTATTATTGATCGAACTTCTTGGTCAACAAGCGGCACATGCTATTTATAATGCGACCTTGTATGATCATTTATTTGATATTAAAGAATTCAACGAAAAAGTCGTTAATAATTCACCGGTTGGTATTATTTCTATAAATTCAAATTATGAAATATTATCAATAAATGACGCCGCCTTGCGTGCACTTCAAAAAAACCGAGAAGATATTACCTGTCTGACTCCGGAAAAAAAACCAACCAGATTATTGGCCCTGATTCCAAAAGCTGAAAAAGTAAAATGGCGACAAATGCTTGATATCGCTTTAACAACCAATCAGCCGTTTGAGGATGCCCGATACTTTTATAATACCGATTATGAAGATAAAGTTTTATCAATCAGAATAACTCCTATTAATAACCTTCCATATGGCGGGGATGGATTGATATTGACTATCGAAGATATCACTGAAAAGATAATTATGGAAAAATATGTTATCCTTTCGGAAAAGCTTGTGGCCCGCGGTGAGATGGCTTCGTCTATTGCGCATGAATTAAATAATTATCTCGCGATTATTGGAAACAACGCCGAAATTCTGGGACACAACCTTAAAAGAAAAATGTTTGACAAAGCAAGCGAGAATGCACATCAAATAGTTGATAATATTAACAAGGTGAAACGGTTCACCGACGGAATGATGGATTTCTCAAAACTGGAAACTGAAATTACTCCTTATGATATTCAAAAGTTGATTGATGAATTACTATTTTCTTTAAAAGCACTGACACGTTTTAAGAAAATAATGTTCACTATTAAAATCGAACCCAGATTACCAAAAGTTTTTGTCGATATCGGACAGATCCAGCAAGTGCTCATGAATCTTCTGTACAACTCCGCCGATGCTATTGAAAAACTTGCGGCCGACAAAAAAGAAGCAGGCGACTTATCATATAAGGGCAAAATCAAATTAGAAGTCAAATCTGGCGGCGGTATTAATCAGGTAATTATTTCGATCAAAGATAATGGTGTTGGAATGTCTGACGAAGTAAAAGCAAAAATATTCCAACCTCATTTTACAACCAAAGATTCCGGGCATGGTCTTGGTCTGGCCAATTGTAAAACAATTATTAATAACCATAAGGGCGTTATCAAACTTACGTCCAAAATGAATCAAGGTACTGAATTTAAAATTACCCTGCCGACCGTTGAAGATGTTAAACACTCTTGAGATACTTAAAATAATTACTGCTTGAACGATTCAACCAATTTTCTATTATAATAATGAGTCAATTCTTCACGACGAAGAATCCCTAGAATAAGCGATGGGTCTTCCCTGTTGACGACCGGAATAAATGGAAAACCGCCCAGCGCAAATCTTTTTTGAGCGATTTCTAAATCATCGTCGGGGCAAACAGTTGTATAATCGGTCGAGGCAATATCTTTTGCAATCACCAGATAATCGAGAGTATGTTGAGTTATTATACCAAGAATATGCTGTAATGACAAAGTACCGACAAACCGTTCCTGTTTATCAATTACAATAAAATCATTTCCCTTTGATGATTCAATCTTTTCCATGATTTTCACCAATGGCATATTGGTCGGAATTGTCTCGAACTCTTTATCCATGACTTCCGATACTTTCGACGCCTGTAAAATCGCTGTGTCTTTACCGGCTTTGAGGAAGATGCCTTTGGCGATAAGTTTTATAGTATATATCGACGGTTCAAACAATTTTCTGGCGAACAATGTAGAAAATACGACCGCGACCATCAGGGGTAAAATAATTCGATAGTCACTGGTCATCTCAAAAATAATTAATAAAGCTGTAATAGGTGCATGAGTCGTTCCGGCAACTAAGGCCGCCATCCCGACTAATGCATACGCTCCGGCTGTGGCTGTTATGGCTGGGAAAAGTAAATGCGCAAAATATCCAAAGGTTCCGCCTGTTACCGCACCAATAAATAATGATGGTGCAAAAATACCACCTGAGTTACCCGAACCGAGTGTTAAACTGGTGGCAATGATTTTCAGGAATATTAAAATAAGCATCAACCAGACCATCATGTTTCCATACAAAGTCAGTTTGATAGTTTCGTAACCATCGGCAAAAACTTGAGGAAAATACATCCCGATTATGCCAAGAATCAATCCGCCGAGGGCAGGTTTAAGCATCGGGGGCATTTTAAGTTTTTCAAAAAATGTTTCAAATCCGCTAAGTGTTTTTGTGAACAGTACCGCCACTGCCCCGCAGACGACTCCCAAAACCATATATAATGGAATTTCTAAAGCCGAAACCAAACTGTAATCAGGAACATCAAAAGCCGGATGGTCGCCCATAAATGCCCGGGTGACAACTGAGGCGACAACCGAGGCTAACAGAACCGGCGAAAATGTTTTAATGGCAAAATCGCCAAGAATGACTTCAAGTGAAAATATCACACCGGCAATCGGAGCGTTAAAGACCGCCGAGATACCTGCCGCGGCTCCGCATCCGACAAGAATTTTTACTCGCGAACCGGACATCTTAAATAGCTGACCGATACCTGAACCGATCGCTGAACCTATCTGAACAATCGGACCCTCACGCCCCGCCGATCCACCCGAACCGATACATATCGCCGATGCTACTGTTTTGGCAATAGCGACACGAGCGCGAATGATTCCGCCTTTTCTCGCGACAGCATCCATGACTTCAGGGACACCATGTCCTCGCGCCTCGGAAGCAAATTTATAAACTATCGGTCCGACAATAAGTGCCCCGACCATCGGTATCAGTGGCGTCCAATAATCAAAAGAACCAACCAGTGAAGTCATCACTTTTTCGGAATAGCCAAAAAACAGTTCCCTGCAATATTCAATCAGCTTGATAAAAGCTATCGCTCCAAAAGCGGTTCCCGCACCGACCACAATTGACATCGTAATCAATATCTGCGTTTCTGAGAACTTGAACAGATATTGTAATTTTGATTTTAAATTCAGTTCCATAACTAATCGGAATCTATCAGAAATATTAGATTTATCAAGATAAATCTGAAATGTTTAAAAATCATTGTAAATCATAGACCTCCATCAAATTATAGCAAAATGGGTTCGTTTCGCATATAAAAAGTTTTTGATCCATGACCTGTTCCTCCGTGTAATTTTGCAAATATCATCCATATACAAATTATATAGTGCATAAATCAACAGTGATGTGATAGTGATTTTGGTTCTTGGACAATCCAGGAAACGCCTTGTTTTAAAGGGTTTTTTGCCTATATTGGGATAAGTAATTTCCTTTAAGGGGAATTATTTGAGCACGCAAGAGGGTAGTAGGAGAAAATTCTAATTTCATCTCGGAGGAGAGTATGAGGAAATTTATAACATCACTATTTTCTATTATTTTTATTGTATTTTTTTTCAGCACAACTTTTTCACAAGATATGTTTGAACCAGCGGTGAACTATACAGTCGAAAATGGACCATACTCTGTCTTCTCAACCGATCTTGATGGCGATGGCAAAAATGATCTTGCAACTGCCAACTGTTATTCGGACAATGTTTCGATACTGCTGGGTAATGGCGATGGCACATTCCAGAACGCGGTAAACTATGCCGTTGGAGAAAGGCCAAACTCTGTTTTTTCGATTGATTTTGACTCAGACGGCGACAATGATCTGGTGACTGCGAACATTGGTTCAGACAACATTTCGATATTATTCAACAACGGTAATGGCATATTTCCGGACATTGTATTTTATACTTCAGCGTGGGGTTGGCCACACAAAATTTTCTCAAGTGATCTTGATATGGATGATGACTATGACTTGGTTATTTCTGATCATAATACTGATAAGGCGTCGATAATGTTGAATAACGGTGATGGAACTTTTCAAAATGCAGTTACTTATCCGGCCGGAAACGGTCCAAATTCAATTTTTTCAATTGATCTTGATGGAGATGGCGATAATGATCTTGCGATTGCTGCCGGCCTATCAGATAATGTTTCAATTCTGATTAACAATGGAGACGCAACCTTCCAGAGTTTTGTGAGTTATGCCGTCGGTGAACAGCCTCGTTCTGTTTTCTCGATTGATTTTGATG
>JAAERC010000419.1 GCA_024230695.1 Candidatus Zixiibacteriota bacterium | reverse complement strand
GCAGAAAATGGGCATGAAGCTATTAACTATTTGAAAAATAATAACATTGATCTGCTGGTGATAGACATGATAATGGAAAAAGGGTTTGATGGTTTGGATACATATAAGGAAGTCCTTAAAATTCATACTGCCCAAAAAGCTGTTATTATGAGCGGGTACTCACCAACCAAACGTGTTGAAAAAATGCAGGAATTAGGTGCAGGCAAATATATTAAGAAACCATTTTCTCGCGATACACTCGGCCGAATCATAAGAGAAGAACTTGATAGGAAACTAATTAACAGTAATTAGTAATAAGTTATCAGTTTCCAAAATTCTATCTGTTTCTGACCTCTAAAAAAATCCCAAAGAAAATAACAAAGCGGCTTTTTTTATTGGAACTAACTGCTTATTGATATCCTTAAGATTTTATTATAAGCTGGCAATAATATTCCCATTTATTTATGCTATATTTATTAAGAGAATAGCAAATCTAAAATAAATAAATAAAATTAATGCTAAAACATGATAGTAATTGAAAATAGATTGAATAAAAATATGGCGTCCCTTAATTGATGAACTTCGAAATTATTTGATACAAGTTAAATAGGGTAAAAACTTGCAGTATTTATGATTTAGTTATTTTATATAGATACTTTTTTTACTTCTCACTACGTTAATTGAAGCTGTAACTCATTGTCATGGATAGTATTGCTTGTTGAACACATCACTCCATTGTTTATATTGTTAAAAAAATGCACTTTGAGAATCTACTATATTTGCTATATTGTTTAAGTAAGCATAAGTGGACTTATTTTTCGGATTAGTCACTTTCATCATATATTGAAGGAGAAAATCATGAAAAGCCGTTTTCTGGCAAATATAATAGTATTAATTCTCGGAATAATATTGACAATCCCTGCAGATTCACATTCACAGGTATTTGAAATGCGTGATGTCGGTTATTTGAAAAATATTAAAGATATGAACGATGATGGGGCATTGATAACAACAAAGAGTGTACTTCTTCCAAACGGGGAAATTGGTACCGTTGGAGTTCTTGTTTTAACAGATTCCGCCTATGGGCTTCCACCCGGAGAAAGCAGACTGTATGGCCTTGATTCAACAAAATCTGTACTATGGGTATCGGCTCTTAATAATTCGGGCGTTGTTATTGGTCTTTCCTATAAAGCAGATGGAACATATTGCCCAACCAAATGGGTTGGCGGTCAGGCTGTGGAGATTCAGAATCCTTCTGAGGATGAATATATCAGGCCAAGTGATATTAATGATTTAGGTATAATATGCGGTAATGTGGTAACTGAAAATATCGGTTCAGATAGCGCATGGAAGGTTGAGCCGATTTCTCTTGACGGACCTAGTCTTGTCAATCTTTGGCCGGAGGGGGAGTGCACTGATACAACCCGACAGGGTAGTGGTAGAAAGATTAACAATTCCGGCGATATTATTGGTGACGGACACTGCGGCATTGTTGATGAAGATGATGATATATATACAAATGTCAGGTGGAATGGCATTTGGAGAAACGGATCATTACCCTTAGAAGAATATGCAGATACTCTATTTCGTGCTTATAATCTAAATAATAACGGTCAGATATTGGGCCACAAATATTATAATGATTCAACCATAGTGGTTATCTTAGAGCCTGGTGGTCAGCAAACAGTATTTCCGTTGCCTGATTCTGTGTTTAGAATGATTCCAGCATCAATTAACGACTTAGGGCAAGTTATTTTTACCGCCCAATATCCTTACGATCCTGATCTGGGTTACACTCCAAACCGTTCTTATCTTTGGTTGCCAGAGGATGCCTATGGTCTTACAGCCGGGACATACAATATTGAGGATCTTATTGATCATAACTATAGTTATAGATATCCGCTCGTGCGCACCATAAATAACCAGGGCCAAATTCTTATGGAGGCAATTGGTTATAGCTCCTCTCACTGGTATATACTTACGCCGTTATCACCTTCCGGGTTTATTGTTAACTCCAGAGATGATGAACCGGATATAAATCCGGGTGATGGTATTTGCGCCACGGTTGACGGCGATTGCACTCTACGGGCGGCAATCATGGAATCTAACGCTTTGCCGAATGTTGACACTATTAGTTTTCGTATTATATGTGAACCAATTTTGAGTCTGCATCCGGAAACCGAATTACCGGCCATTACCGAACAAGTGATATTAAATGGTTCTTCACAATATGGTGGTTATGTTGAAATATCCGGAGATCTAATTACTTCCGGTTCGACCGCGGCAAGCGGGTTGACGATCTCATCAACTATGTCTGAAATAAGCGGATTACTAATTAATCGATTCCCTGGTGCCGGTATCACAATTAAAGATGCCAATCATAACTTAATTTATAATAATATTATCGGTACCGATATTACCGGTTTGGAAAATAGGGGCAATCTCTTTCATGGCATCCATATCATAAACTCATCTGATAATGTAATTGGCGGAGAGGATACAGAGTTTGAAAACAGGATCGCTTATAATCTAAGCTCGGGTATTTATGCTCAGAGCGGTCAGTACAATTCATTTAGAAATAATAAAATTTATAAAAATGGGTTACTTGGTATTGATCTGGCACCGGCAGGGGTTAATCCCAATGACAGCCTTGATGTTGATACTGGCGCTAATGATAAATTAAACTACCCTGTAATTGATTCGGTTGTTTTTGATTATGGATCAGGGGAACTATATGGTACCATGAAGGGGGCTCCCAATAAATCATATATCATTGAGATTTTTTACAGTGATAACGGTGATGCCTCCGGTTATGGCGAGGGACAAATACCGGTTGATAGGACAGAAGTCGATACCAACGAATTTGGTATCGGGGATTTCACAATATGGCTTTATTATCTGCCGGAGGAGTCTCTAGTTATTACCGCTATTGCAACCGATGAAAACAATAATAGTTCGGAGTTTTCACAATCCTGGCCGCAAGACGCGATGGTGCTCCTACACGAAGGGGGATTAATTGGGCATTCTATTAAAAACCAAAAATTTGCCCTTTCAAAAGTCACCAATGATCGTCCTGATTTCACCGAAACATTTATAGATACTGTTATAACCAATGATTCCGGAATAGTTAATCTCTTGCCATATATTGCTTCTGGTGAGTTACTGCCAGGTGATTCAGTTAAATTTGGCTGGGATATGCACACTGAACCGGCGGTGAAACATGTTCCTGTATTTGGGACAGAATTAAGAAAGACCCTGGATAATGCGCAATTTGATGAATTTGGAGAAATGTCATTTGATGAATTAGAGACAGGTGTTGATACCCAAAAGATCGTAGTGGATCATGCTACTGTCGTATACAACCTGCTGGTCTCAGTGGAGTGGGAAGCTCAAATAGAATATATCCAGTCTCTTGAGGAAAGTATTCGAAATATGACCAATTATGCTTATGACGTTACCGATGGACAGCTTCGTTTTGATACTGTTTTTATAGTTGATAAAAAACTGTACTGGGATGATGCTGACGCCAGACTATTTGCCGACAATACCGTGCATCCACATGCCCACGTTGGTGGTATCAAGACACATAATAAACAAATAGAAATGCCGCGGAAATGGTACGGTAATACCGACGCTGGCCGGAAATATTCATATGTGGAGGAACCACTGAATTTGGTTACTACTCCGCAATATCGGACGATGTTCCATGAATTTGGTCATTATGGATTATCATTTTATGATGAATATGTATTCCCCAATGGGGGCGTTCGCTGTGCCACATATCAAAAACCAAAAACATATGGTTTTATGGACGGGCAATATTTTTCAAGGGGAGCATTGTCATCAGAAATGTCCGGTGACAGTACTTATTCGGAGGCAAAAGCCGGCTGTCACAATACCGCGCAATACCTAAAAAATAAATGGCCATGCTGGACATTTTTTGAAATAAAACACTCGGGAACATATTTTGATATTTCGTTTGATATTAAGTCACCGAATGAACGGGATCTTCAAGCCGGTTTTGATTATTTCAAGGGACCAAATAATGGATTTAATTTGGGCAATCTTCTCAACTATGATGTCGGCTCGCTGGTTGTTTTTCCGGTTACACATAGTGCGGCAACCACCTCGAGAACAAGACACGTTGAGGTAACAATGCCATTTACCGGTGCTCCCTTTGGCGATTGCAAGGTAGCAACGGTCAGACCGCTTTCGTTTTCATATATGGTCCAGGGCAATACAAATGATAATGGTATGATCCGCGCGCTTGGTGTGGAAGATGGTGATTATGTTCGCGCCTTTGGAAACGCCGAATTTATGTCCAAAGGGGATGGTAATGAGATATGGATGTATGGTGAGGGGGCTGTGGGAGGAGGCGGAAAAAGCAGACTAAATAATAGTTTTAGCAGTTCCGCCGATGGTGACAGCTTAATTATTGAAATGAATAAGGTCGAGGGGAACCTGCCATCGATTCCATATATTGAACTTGGCGATGGAAGTCATATATTACATTTGGACGTTCTCAATTCATTTCAGGCTAATCCTGCTGTGGACTACAATGATGGCTCAGGAACCATAGTACAATACGATTTTTCTGCTGATGGCGATAATTATATTAGTACCATTTCGGAGTCTCTCTCAGAGTCTGGGATATTTATTATCTGGGCAACAGACAGTTCCGATGCAACTTTCTTTTTTGATACCGAGTTTATTGTTAATCAGTTGGCGACCGGAGGAATTAAGGAGATACTTGCCATAGGCGGTAAGGTTATGGCCGAATTGGATTCTACTAATGCTGATATTGAAAAGGCAATGATTTTGTCTTCTCCCTATCCGGTAATTAGAACGGGATTGAATCCATTGGCGCTTCAAGCGGGAGAAACTCATTCATTATCGATTTATCCCGATATCGCGTTTAATGGTAATAACTCGCTTCGTATTCTGTATGCCGATGATGATTTCTCCAATGAAGATGGATTATTTAACGATGAGATGTCAATCAAAATATTCAAATGGGATATCTCCAGCAAGGAGTGGAACGTAGTTGGTGGTGTTGTGGATACCAGCCACAACGAGGTTATTACTATGATAACAGAAACAGGTGTTTATGCGGCCTTTACTACCGATATGGCAACCGATATTGAGGATAATGAGGATGCCTATATTGTTCCAGATAGGTTTGAAATATCTCAGAATTATCCTAACCCATTTAATCCGACAACTATTATCGAATTTGACCTTCCAGCCAAAAGTCATGTATCAATAGAAATCTTTAACATACTGGGACAAAAAATACAGACATTACTAAACACTGAAAAACAGGCTGGTATTCATTCTATAACCTGGGATGGTAAGGATAGTGATGGCCTGGAAGTATCATCCGGTATATATTTTTACCGCATTCAGACTGATGTTGACGTTGAGACTAAGAAAATGATATTGTTGAAATAATTTGAATTGAAATAACTTGATAAGATGGGGTCGGTTTTTCCGACCCTTTTTCTTTTTGTGTATGAGAATTTTTTATAATCAATGGCCTAAAATATCTGTGGCAAGTGAGATTCTTATATGATTTGGGGAATCCGGGTTTGACATAGACCAGAATAAGCCATATTTTCATGTTTTTAAGGATAGATTGAGAAATGATGCTTTCTTCCAAAAAGAAATCTATTGCGTATTTTAACAGAGGGATCATTCCCTGGCTGGCTGTAGCTCTTTGTACTGTATTTCTGGTTCTAGTATTATGTAATTCATTTCTATGTGATGATGCCTTTATCACCTTCCGATACGCATCTAATCTTGCTGATGGTCATGGACCGGTTTTTAATATAGGAGAACGGGTGGAGGGTTACACTAATTTCCTATGGATGATAATAATGACCATAGTGATATATTTTGGTGGAGCACCCGAGCTATGGTCGCGTATTATATCTTTGGTGTTTTCCTTAGGTACTATAATTCTCTTTGTCAAACATACAGCTATATATGGTGCCAGATCATCAACCCTAATTTTATTTCCCGGATTTCTGATATTTTCCGCACCGTTTTTTATCTGGAGCAGTGGGGGACTGGAGACTGCAGCCTTCTGCTTTTTTGCCTTCACCGGAATTCTGAAATTATTATGCGATTCAAAACAACCATCAGGGAAGTCTTTTCTATTATCTTCATTATATTTATTGGCGGCATCTCTGACCCGCCCGGAAGGGATTATTCTTTTCGTTCTAGCCTTGATGTATATAGTAATTTTACTGGCGCAGAAAAAAATCCGAGCTAAGACCGTTCTTTTGTATTTTCTAACCTATTTTATTTCCTATGGTTTATATCTGTGGTGGCGTCTAAGTTACTATGGCTTTCCTCTGCCAAACAGTTATTATGTTAAATCTCCAGGGTTGGAACTACTCAACTTCGGATTGAAATATTATTTTCTCTTTATTGTAGGAACTTTTCTTTGGATACCCCTGCTGATTATTATCCATAACCTGAAAATGAAAAAGAAAAATAATCCGGATGGTTACAGCATATTCCTTTTTTCTGTTATTGTATCTTACTCCCTGTATGTTATATATACCGGGGGTGATTTTATGGGTCAATCACGATTTCTTATGCCCCTGCTTCCCATAATATATCTCTTTTTTCAAAGACTATCGGGTTCGGTTAAGCTCACCGATTTAAGTAATAAATTCAAAGGAATAATTGGATTTCTTTTTATTATCTTTGTTATCGGCAATATATACATAGCTGATAATTCCAGAAAAATATCGCATTCGGGACATATTGATTCAATCGGAGCCGTTATTGATTACACAAATAAATGGACAAGAGTCGCCGATTTGATAAAGTATTATAGCCTGCCAACCGACACCATAGCGATTACATCCGCGGGAATAATACCCTATTATTCTAACCTGTACACTATCGATATTCTTGGCCTGATTGCTCCTGATTTATCCAAATATCGGCCGCGGCGCGGTGTTCGCCGACCGGGGCATTCAGTCTCAATCAGCCCAGAATATTTTCTGATCCTAAAACCTCACTTTTTGATTGGTCACCCCACGATTGTACCCCGCAATAAAATAAAGGTAAATTCTGCAACGTTGGAGGATATCGAGATGACAATTGAGAGAGATTACCTTCCGGTGGCGGTGAAATTGCCTGGTAGCGGGGATGAAATTTTTACATTTTGGCTGCGCCGGGATACCCGCATCCGGATGCCTAAGGGGATTATGACTATTGAATTAAAAGATTAACTGCCGCGATTTGAGGATCACGGATGTGTCCCTGATTGCATATGCATTATGCCTGCAAACTGTGTTTAGAAATTTGTAGATTTAACCTAATCATTCCATTGCCAACTTGTTTAATTATCGGCAATGGAAATTAGTTCCATTTATTAAGAATCAGATAAAGATATATTGAATTTGCAATACTTTCGAAATTTAGCAAGGCACTGTAATTCAAATAATTAGGGGTGCTTTATGATAAATCATCAACTCGTGTGGATTTGTAACTTATTGAAATACAACGAGGTAAAAATTGGCGTCCCTTTATTGATGAACTTCGATATTATTTGATACAATCAGTTTAGGTGATTACTCAATAATTTCAGCAATTCGTCGATTTTTGCAGTATTAATATTCTATTCAAAATTAGTTAACTATATGATATATAGATAATTAACCTGATTTCATCTAAATTGGTTTGACCTAATTTAAATTATTTGACATTTAATGTAACATTTGTTATGTAACGTATGTAGTATAACTAATGTTACATAACACTTGTTTGAGGATCAAGAAATTGTGCCACCAAAAGTAAAATACACCAAGAATGATGTAATTGAAGCGGCTTTTGTGATAGCCGAGAAAAAGGGACTCAATAGTCTAACTGCTCGAAGTATTGCCAATCAATTGGGATCATCAACTGCACCTGTTTACATGCATTTTGAATCTATGGATGAACTGACGTTAGAAATAGTGAGGAAGATCAAAGTGATGTTGCTTGACTTCACCTCTAAGCCATATACTGAACGAGTGTTTCTAAATATGGGGACAGGAATTGCGATGTTTGCATGTAAACACAAACAGCTTTATCGAGCCCTTCTATTGGAAGGAGATAGTTTTAGCGAAGTAGTAAATGAGTTTTTGAATATACTGGAAGTAGAATTAACAAAAGATAAACGGCTTACTATACTATCTGCCGCAGAAAGACGCCTGCTTTTGCAAAAAATGTGGACCTATACTCATGGTCTGGCATCTCTAATCTGTGTCGGACTTATAAAAGACTGCAATAAAGAATTTATCGTAAATAATCTACTTGATATTGGAGCTGATGTTATAAACTCAGCAATATTAAAACATGATAATAATAATTTATAAAGGAGAAGGTGATGAAACCT
>JAAERC010000418.1 GCA_024230695.1 Candidatus Zixiibacteriota bacterium | reverse complement strand
GCGACTGTTTTTTTGATATCTTGAATGGCCTGTTGCAGATCGTTATTTTTTCTTTCTCTGTTTTTTTGCGCGGCGTGGATTGCTTTGATGGCCGGGTATGAGAAAAGTTTTTGTTCTAATTCTATTCCGGCAAAAGACTTTTTATTAAAAGTGTCATTATAGAAAGCAGTTTTTTCTTCATTACCGGCCGTAGTAATACCTGCCTTTGCTGAAATATCCGGTAAGAAAGATGAAAACGCCTTTTTAGTTTCCAAAACCGCTTGTTCATAAACTGAATTTTCCGCGTGTAAATCGGCATTCTCAAAAACGGCCTGTTCCATGGCCATTTTTAATGTAAAACGTTCAATTGTTTCAAGCGGAGTTTCCGGGACCAATTTGGCTTTGTTGAAAATATTTCGGCCAAATCCGGCGCCGGTTTTTTTTGATTCATTGGGATTAAGACAAAGAATCTTTGATTCTTCATATTGAGTTGGCAGTCGGGCTGGTGTTGTTCCTTTTATTATCCGATCAATTTTGTATGCGGCAATCCGCGCAAGAGTATGATATGGCCGGTCGCAGTTGGAGGCTATTGCTCCTTTTTCAAGAAGGAAATAACCCTCGGTAGTAAATGTTTTTACCTGATCAAAATGTATCTGTGTAAAAAATTCTCGTATTGTTTCCAAGTCCAATCCCCATAATGAGGGAACATAGAGGACATCGATTTCTTTTTTCAAAGGTTCTGCTGAGATGAAGAAGCTGTAAGTTCCTGACTGAGAATATTTCTCGGATGGGATAAGTTCGAGCTCATAATTATTGGCAATCCGAGTTGTTTTTTCAACTACAGCCTCGAACTCATCGCCGGATGGAAAATAGACAAATCCGCATTTTGAATTTGGGAATAAGTATGCCATTGCGGCGAGATCAGTTTCAAGTTTATTGGGATCATAGGTCAGGGTCAGGTTAATGGATGTCGGCAAACCGGTTTTATCAACCAGTCCGGTTAATTCCGGTTCATTTTGAAGTAAACCAATAATCGGTTTATCGTATCCGGCATCGAGGAGGTCTTTCACAACCCAGGGGCCGGCGGCTATAATCATGTCGAGGTTTTTCATTCTGGCCAAATCACCGGCCATCGCGCGGCAGAGGTCACGGTTCCATTCGGCAGTGCGGTAGCCATAAGGGTCAAACGCTATTTCAATATTATCATCTGATAAATTTTCAAGGTGTTTTCTTAATTCACCCATTATTGCTTTGTGAATTAAATAATCGCCGCCCTCAAAATAGCCAATATTGATAGTTCGTTTTGATGATTGCGAAAAAGCTGGTTGGACTACTGCGATAAGAACCAGAGTTAATATTAAAAATCTTATTAATTTACTCATTTATTTAACCTTTATATTTTATGCTACTTTATATCAAACGATATAATAAGGCAAAACGATTAATATTTCAATTGAAGATTTGAAACAAGGTGATATCTTTTCCTTTGCCGGGAAATCTTTCCCGGCGATCCGCGGTTGGTGAATGCCCAGAAAATTGCTTCAACGTTCTACATAGTAATAAACCCTGCAGAACGGGAGAGGATACAGAGACAGGGCAGGTGTCACCGATACCTGCCAACTATACTATTTATTTAATAAGTGGGAATCGGAGACTGCCAATCTACAAAAACTTATCCGTATTTTTGTGAGGGAGAGTTAAATAGGCTACGAATTATAAAGTAATTATTACAATATAGTAGAATTTAGCGGATTTGCCGTATAATTACATATTATTTTATAAAGGTGGTTGCCTTATTTGCAATGACCAAACCTCTACGAATCTTCTTGTAACATATATTATACCAATTGGATAGCTTAAATGTTACATTCCTAACTACAATATGTATGCACAAATATTGTGCGAAACAACCTTAAGAAAATTAATTAATATTATTTTCCACTGACAGGTACTGACATCCCTGTTTTGTACATTTACAATAAGTGAAGCTTTTATGGATTTAGAATTTAAGCAAATCTAACAAATAACCTTTATAACTAAGACCTACTGTCGGTTATAAGGGGTGTAATTTGATTCACAAAAACAAGTTTCTCAATATGGAATATGGTTTAATTATATTGGATAATAAAAACCAATGAATGTATTGAAAAAATGGTATGTTAAGTGGCTGTATTTGGGCGCAATACACTTATTAGCAGTTATGACAATCATGCATTATATTTATTTTTTGAAACCCATATCCATTCCATTATCTAAGTTTGTGGAAGTTAATATCCAGTCAACCCCAATTGATAGCAGTATGACATTGGGGAAATTTTGTTATAATTTACGTGAGAGTTTTGATAATGTTTTTGATTCAACTCTCAAAGATCAATCATACTTTCGTCCAGTCAGGCGAGTTTGTGTATATTTTCGACTTGATGATCAATTAATAACCGTTTTTGCTGACGGTGGTTTTCATCCGTGCAACTCTTGCGATACTTTTACCTTAGTGAGGGCCAACATTATACAAGACTTTGTTTCGAAAGAATTTCTATTTGACGGTAGCAGTTTTGTAACTCGATCAGGGATGACTGTTTCAGAGTATCTAACTTTCAATGAAGAGAAAGGAGGGGGAATCATTACAAAACAGGATTTAATATCTCCCTCAAAGGAGGATTAGTTCTCTTACAATTGACTATTCAATTCGGAGGAAAAATGAAGAAAAAAATACTAGCGGTGTTATGCATTCTTATGCTGTGCGTTGCCATTATTCCTGTTCCTGTATTGGCAGGGCAGGCAGAATATTGCTATGGAGTAGCATCGCAAGCCCAGGGCGTATATAATCAAATATTAGCCTTTGTTGACTGTTATTATGGTGGCAGTACTAATTATGAGTGGTAAAACTACCGATTAAGGTTGAGAAGGGCGGTTTTATCCGCTCTTCTTCTAAAACAATTAAAAGAGGTTTTTGATGGCCCATTTAATTATTATTTTCTTAATGGTAATATGTTTGGCTTCCAGTAGTAAAACAGATTCTTCTCAAGATAAGGGAAGTATTACATTCCAGCATGATATGACCTCTAATCATCTTAGACAGTTAGTAAATGAGGGAAACCGTTTTTTTGAAGCAGGTGATTATCAGCGAGCTATTCATTATTATGCTAAGGTCAATAAACTAGATTCAAACTATATTGTAGTTTATTACAATTCCGGGTTGGCCTATCATAAATTGGGTCGGTATAAAAAGGCGGTGGAATGTTTCCAGAAATATCTTGACAATGATTCTTGCTACGTGCCAGCATATCAAAGTTTAGGAGACGCTTTTTATATGCAGTCTTTGTATAATCAGGCAATTGAGGCCAAACAGAAGGCCCTGACTTTGCAGCAAGACAATCCAGTTATTCATTTAAATATGGGTCTTAATTTGTTTTTTGTCGGCAAAGTAGAAGAGGCAATTGATCATTACCGGAAGGCTATTCAATTTAAGGAAAATTATACTGAAGCTACATATCGACTTGGACAGGCATTAGCTCACAAGGGAAATTTCAAGGAAGCATACAAACTTTTTCAGGAAACAATTACGGATGATTCATGCCACGCATCTACTTATTACATTTGGGGCATAACACTTTATATTGATGGGCAGATATCTAAGGCTATTAAAAAAATAGAAAAAGCGACCGAAATTAAAATCGATAATGCACTTTATCATCAACAGTTAGCTGAAATGTTGCTGGAGCCGAGTGCTTCTCGAGATATTAATAGAGCCAAAAAAGAGTTTGAAATTGCCCATCAGCTCAATCCTAATTATCCAATACCAACTATCGTACGCAGGTATCGCGATCAGCCGGATTTCTAAAGGGTGTTTATATATTATGTACGCGACAGATGGTCAGAATAATCAGTCCCTATGGTATCCGTTAGTTTAGTAGAATAACCACATCGCTTCGCTTGGGTTGCCACCATTCAAGAATTGTTAGGAATAGGTTTCTGGAAGCACAATAAATAATTATACCAATCTATAGGCAATAAATTTTGGGAACAGAATTGTCAGGGATATTATCAGTCCAATAGCAATATACCCGATTTTGAGCCAAAGGGGTCTTGTTGATGTACCAATTATCATATAAGCCGGGAAAATCAATAAATAGTGGCGATAGATCGACATCATCGTACCGGTCGCAGGCGAAAAGAGAAATAAAAACAGCGCCAATATCCAGAGTTCAGTTTTTATTTTGTATGGATAAAATAGAAGGAATATTGAACCATACCATAGGACAGTAATGTTTTCGGGTATTAATAGAGAGTAGCCTGTTAAAGCTTTGAATATAACTGTTAATGGAAAATCCCAGGTACGCCCGAATTTTTCCTGAAAATGTAATTGCAGGAAGAAATCATCAAATTTGAAATAGAAGAATGTCCATAATAGAAGCGGGCCCAAAATAAATGGGATTATATATTTTGATATTTCGAGCCAATATTTAAACCCAAAAGATGTT
>JAAERC010000417.1 GCA_024230695.1 Candidatus Zixiibacteriota bacterium | reverse complement strand
TTGTCCGCCGTTTATCATGCAGATATAGTCGCATAATTTCTCAGCTTGTTCCATAACATGAGTAGAAAAGAGAATTGTTGTTCCGCGTCGTTTTTCTTCCATCAGGACATTTTTTATAAGTTCAATATTAAGAGGATCAAGGCCAGAAAAAAGCTCATCAAGGATTATTAGATCCGGCTGATGAATCAGAGTAGTTATAAATTGTAGTTTTTGTTGCATCCCTTTGGATAGTTCTTCAACTTTTTTCTGTTTGTAATCGATAAGCGACATTTTCTCAAGCCAGCCATCCATTGCTTCGGCGGTCTTTTTTACAGGATAGCCTTTGACTTCAGCAAGGAATTTAATGATTTCATCTAAAGTCATTTTTTTGTAAAGGCCCCGCTCTTCGGGGAGATACCCGACATGATTTCTAAAATCATCTTTTGCTGTGCCGCCTTTAACCAACACTTTGCCTGAATCAGGCGCGATAATATTCATGACCATTCTAATAGTAGTGGTTTTTCCAGCGCCATTAGGACCGATTATACCATAGATAGAGCCTTGAGGAACCGAGAGTGAGAGATTATCTACAGCCTTTTTACTCTCATAAGACTTGCAGATATTTTCCAGTCGTAAATATTCATCCATATTTTTAGTCCTTCCTATTGAGCGGACAATTTAAATATTTAGTAGAGTTGGTCAACAAAAACTTATTATTTATAAATCAAGAAGATTCATCAAGTCATGAGCATTTTTAACGGCCTGTCCGAGATGACAATTATTGAAGAAAATATACATTTTTTTTGCCTTGGTTTCCATTTTTTCAATTTTTTGCTTCCATTCGCGTAGTTCTTCATGGCTATAATTATAATCATACCGCAAAGCGCCGCCATCCCACCACTCTTTGGCATTACGTCCATGAAGCCTAAGATAGGCAGTGTCTGTTGTACCAAACATATCAGGTTTCAACAATCCGGGTAATTGTGGTTCGTCAACAGCGGTATAGCCGATTGAATTACCCCGTAGAAAATTATACATATCACGATTAACCCAACCATTATGTCGAAACTCAGCAAATAGCGGATGTGGTTTTAATAATTCACTGCAATATTTGATATATTCGAGACCTTGCTGGGAATACTTAAATGAATATGGAAATTGAGCAAGCAATCCTTTTATCTTATTTGATGCTTCCATCGGTTTCAAACATTCTCGAAACTCATTGATTGCGGGTTCTATTTCTCTTCTCTTATGAGTAATTGTTTGCGGGACCTTAATTATAAATTCAAAACCGCTGGGAGTTTTCTTCTCGATATTGGCCATTATGGCCGGATGCGGAATTCGATAATATGTGGAATTTATTTCAACAACAGGAAAATGCTGAACATAAAAATCAAGCATCTTCCCTTTTTGAATATCTGGAGGATAAAAAGTTCCCTTCCAATCATCGAAACTATACCCAGATGTACCAACTTTTATTTCCATCTATTTTCCCTGTTTAGTTAATTACTAATACGGAAAGAAAATTAGATAGTTTCCGATATCACTTATTTTTCTGGGTTTGAAATCTGACTTTACCGCATTTGGGACAGATCCATTTCCTTTTTTTATGAAATGAACGTTTCAACTCTTTCATCGCTATTTTACATTTGGGGCAAGTCATTTTAGAATATGAAGAAAATCAGAGAAAAGAAAATCTATCCTGCCAATAAAGGTTGACATCCGAGACATAACAGTATATCCAAAAGTGGCTCCAAAAAACAGCATTAGAAAATATGTCCCCAATTTTGAAACCTTCCCAATTATACCTTTATGCTCACGGCTGAAATAAAAATATGTCAGGGTTGAAAGCAGGCCGACAATAACAACCAGCGCCTCAAAATTAAAACCACCGCTTTCGGTAATAAGTGGCATTACTGAAGCTGATATCTGTTTTAGTGTTCGAGCATATAACATCGCCGGAATAGCTACTCCGGCTCCCGCACCGATCATTAAGGCGATTGGGATTCGTGACAACCATGAATACTTGCGATTAAACCGACTGAACATCAAAAGGCCCAATCCTAATGGTATCAGAACCCATAAATCACCCTGACTTAACAATGGCGTAAAGATCCTGTCCATAAAAGCGGTTTGCCAGTAAATAACAAGAACATACCCCATTGCCAGACCAATCAGGAGAGATTCGGCGGCGCGATATATAGGATTATCTTTATATAAAAATGTATATATCGCCAGTGTTAGAATACCGGCTATGATCACTCCGATATCCATTAGGTACTTCTCCCCTGTCGTTTTCTGCCTTTGAAATAAATAATATTTCCAATTATTATTAAGATGATCAAATATAAATGAGCCGCGGTCTGGGCAGGCATTCCCCGATTACCTTTTCCCGGTTCACCATAAAGATTTTCATATTCGGCGGCACCTTTTAAGCCACCAACAACTGAGAACAACTGTCCTGATGACAAATATGGATCATAGCTAGTTATCATTGCCGCTGTTAATCCAGACATTACTTTTTGGTTGTAACGAGGTCCCGCATATTCGATCCATTGGACCGCCCGGTCTCCATCGGTGATTGAAACAACCATTTCGATATTGTCATAATTATTTATGCCAATCATAATCGGGATAGTGTCTGTTTGATTGTCAAGGTAATCACGCGGGAAAACATCATAGATAGATTCACCCATACCAAGTATGGCGGCTATATGTTGTGGCTTGAATCCCAGGAAAACATAATCCTGCCCATAAACTTTATTATATTCGAAGGCGATCTTATTTAATGTCCGATACCCAATTGCGGTTCCTTCGGCAAATAATGATAGTCCGATAATCCTTAAATTATTTCTGAAAGCATGACGGATTAAAACCAGGCTGATCGGTTGAATTTCGGGTAATGATGAGGCTTCATGGTCAAATGATACCATTAAGACAGTGCCTTCTGGTAGTGACTCGATGTAATCATAACTTTTCTGAACCTCATGTGACGGCTTTGATACCATGTTGATATCAAATGTATATGCCAGTGCCACAAAAACAAATAACCCGGCAAATATGATCCATCTGATTTTATCTTTACTCATTACTTACCACTTAAATATGTTCTTTCAATACCAAGAATTACGCGTAGTGCGGTTGTCATCGAACCAAGACCAATACCTATTAGAATTGCCCGCCGAGCCGCCATCGATGGGTAATTTTTTATCCAAAAAGTTAGATCAGGAATTGACTCAGAAATATATTCTGCTATTGGTAACCGGCCGATTAAAACCAATAAGGCGGTTGCCAAAAGAATCGCCGCTGGAATGGATCGTGCTCTGAAACCGCGAAATGAGGCCGAAGCGACAAAAAATGCAAGTAGTGAAAATACCGTCGCTTGCATCGGAGCCAATAGATTTTCAAAGGCCCATTGAAAAGGTGATTCAATACCGGTTCCTCCAATCAACGCCAGAATCGGCATCAATATTAGTCCACCCATAGCGATCAATGAATATGTTGTATCTTTTTTCTGAGATATTTTTCTAAAAGTGATTTTAATAAAACCAGCGACACCAACAATAAGTGTAAACGCAAAAATAACCTGCCACCAATCGTTTGTGACTGTTTGATAAATAAGTTTTGCCACGGGGTGACGAGAAAAATACTGAAGAAACATTATTACACCAGAGACAAGGCAGATAATAAGAGGTAATCTTGTTGGCATTTTAATATCTCCACCAAGTTGACGATGGATCAACAGTAACCCAGATAACGGCAACAATAATAAAGAGAGCTATTAACACTTTTAAAATGTCTTGTGCTTTCACCGAAGATAAAATCGATTGATTCTGGGATAGATACCCCGATGCCGCAAAAAGTTCTTCACCTATTAAAGTATAATCACACGCTACAATAAAAAATGCCAATTGAATAGTCGAATCAGTTCCGGCGATCTGAATGGCACCAATTGAATTTCCGGTTTCTGCCAAAATCAATGACTCAGCCTCAAAAGTGCCTAGCAAAAATATCGAAGCTGGTTTGGTGCGGCTTATAATTCCATCAACAGCGGCGGCATAACCAAACTGTGATGATGAGATATAAAATATATTATCCGGATTGAAGCGGTCGGGATACCCGGCTTTTGCATAACCTTCCCTAACCACTTCCTGAGCAACTGCCATTATAACAGGATCATGTGTCGGGAAAACAAGCTGACAATCATAATGAGCCGCTTTTTCAGCAATAGTCGATAAAATGTTCAGCGAGGCGATTGTAGTCGGCCGTTGGATATCTCCCCCCCATCCGGGAGTGTATAGCATGGGAGCTCCCATTTCAGTTGCCCGCCCCACGGCTTCTTCAACTGCTTTTAGTCCCGGAATTTCCCTGATACTGAATTTTTTTCCTGATTTTACCGAAACAATTGAATAGATAACAATAAGAATTGAGATAATTGAAATTATCAATGTTGGCAGAGTAGTAATATCAAAAAGATTTTGCATGTTAGATTAAAACTGAAACAATAATTTAATTCAACAAAAAAGTTTATCTTGACAACTACCAGAGGGAGTGATATTGTCAGATTATGAAAAATTATAAAACACTTACAGGCATTATATTAATATCTCTTTGTGGGATATTTCTTTTCTCCTGCGGCGGCGGGAGCAATCATGTCACTTTACAATGGTGGCATTTCTGGACAGATCCAGTTATCAAGCCGGTAATTGACAAGATGATAGCCGACTACGAAAGCGCTAATCCGGGTATTAAAATAGAGCAAACCGGTCTTACCTGGGGGAATGGCCACGAAAAAATAGTCATTGCTTTTTCTTCGGGAACAGCTCCGGATATCGTTGAGCTCGGTTCCGATTGGGTAGCCGAATTTTCCTATAGCGATAATTTAAGTTCACTGACTGAGGTTGTATTAAAAGATACCAATCAATTTTTAGGATGGACGCCCGGCATATATAATAATAATATTTATGCTTTCCCGTGGATACTGGGAACCAGAGTATTGTTTATTAATCGCGATTTGGCAAATCAAGCAGGCTATGATGAACAGTTTTTTCCAACTAATTGGCAAGATCTTAAAAAAACCTGTAGTGACATTCATAAACTGTCAGATAATATATTTGGCTTTGGTTCAAATGCGGCTGAAAAACACCGGTTGTATAAAAAGGTATTACCGTTTTTCTGGGCGCTTGACGGTCGTATAATCAGTCAAAATGGAAAATACGCTGTTTTTTCAAGTGATAAATCTTACAAGGCAATAGAATATTATAAATCTTTACATGATAATTGGTCTATTGTTGACACCCAAAGACGACTCGAGGATGCGTTTCTTGATGGCAAAATAGGTGTTGTCATATCGGGTGACTGGTTATTGAAACGTATAAAAAATGAAAATCGTGACATCAATTTCTTTACCACGCTGATTCCTGGTCCGGAGTATCCCGGAAAATCATTTGTGGGTGGAGAATATCTTGCGGTAAGTAAAACGTCGCAGTATAAAGATGAGGCAGTGAAATTTATTAAATACATCACTAATGCAGAAAATCAACTTACATTTTGTAAGGCCAACTATACGGCAAATCCGTCCAATAGAGAAACAGTTAAGGATGAGTTCTTCAAAGAAGACCCCAATTTGCAAACATTTGTGAGACAGCTTGAGCTTTCAAAAATGTCAACACCAACACCACAATGGGTATATATTGAAGATATTATTGAAATTGCAATTGAGGAAATTCTATTCAATGATGCCCCACTTGCTGAAACTCTCCTTGAAG
>JAAERC010000416.1 GCA_024230695.1 Candidatus Zixiibacteriota bacterium | reverse complement strand
TTTGATATTTATCTAAATCGTCCATAATCTCTTCATTCTCAATTAAAACCGCCTTAGCATTAGATAATAACAGGTCTGACAGGACAAGTCAATATCTGTTCCAAAAACAGATTATATGGTAAGAATTCAAGTAATATTACGGGAGTTTGATAATCAGTCGTCGGTTTGATCCGAAACGGTTGATTCAGTAGCGGTTTTATTTTTTCTTTTTATTAAAAGTCGATTAACCACCGGAAAAGCTTTGGCAATATCTTCGCCGATAGTCTTGAAAGATTCCTGCGTTGTTTGATCGCTTGCTTTTTTGAAGGCATTAGAAATAACAATAAACCCAAAAACCAGAATAAAAGTAGCCATTCCCGACAAGATAATAATAAGTGATCGACGAGGACTGCTTTTTAAAGTTGGTAATGACGGCTGGTCAAGGATCCTGACAATCGGAACATCCTTCTGAACAGTCAACCTGGCCATCTCATACTGTTCCCTGAGCAAAAGGTAAGTTTGCGAATTGATTTCGATATTCCTTTTATGGCGGGCAAGGTTCATCAAGATCTCAGGGTCATTACTTACATACCAGTCACGATTTACTTTTTGGAACTCTTCAAGAGCCTTTTCCGATTCGGCCAAAATTTCCGCTCGGTCATTTAGTTCTCTTTCGAGATATAGCTCGCTTTCCTTGGCATTGGAGCGGCGAATATTTAGATTATAGTTTTCCAGCTCAGCCAAAGTCTGGGTTAATATCTGCTGAGAGAATTTTGGATTTTCGGTTGTGATCGAGATATAAATTATTCCGGTTTCGCCGTCGCTTTCCACCTGTGTGATCTCATCAAGAGCATCACGAAGCCGTTCCGGTTGTTCCAGATCAAAATAATCTTTTAATGTAATTCTTTTTATTCCATCTCCAAGATCTACAGTGTATTGTTTAGCGATAATGGCATCGCGCACCTGATTAGAAACTAATACTTCAGGAAAAAGTGCCGATGAATTTTCATCCATATCCATTCCGGCATTTGAAAAACCAGCCAACATTTTTAATGCCGAAATATTATCCTGTTTACCGGTTGGCAAGATCGACGCACCAGAGCGATATTTATTTGGTATTAATAATACAACTGCCGTAACTATTATCATAACACCCAAAACAACAATGATGATTTTTCGGATATTGGAAGAAAGAACGCGAGTTATCGAAATCAGTCCATTCATAACTTCATACTGGTCAGATATATTATTTTTGTTATCCATATTATTTTTGGTGCCCCGCCGCTTGCGGTGGGAATTTTACTATCCTCAAATCAGCCTTATCAATCTCTAAATATTTAACTTACCTGTAATTTACCACAATATGCCCCAAAATCCAGCATTATTTTGTTTGAGTGATCTGGCAAAATCAATTAAACCTATTCGAAAGAAGATTTGTTGCCAGAGTCAGTGGTGCTTGAACCTATTTTACTATCTTCTAAACCGGGATTATCTCTGGATTCCTTGCCTTTTTCTAATTTGAGGATTCTCGTGGAAATTGAGTTTTTTGGCGAATTGTTATAGAAATACTCTTTTATTTTTTTTTCTATAAACGATTTGAATTCGGATCGGAATCTATCTTGAGAAAATCTCAAAGCATTTTTTCTGATCTCTTTGGGATCAAAGTGATACTTGGAACTTTCAAATTGTTCAATGACTTCAGCAATATCTGATACAGTACGTTTATCGAAAAATATACCGGTTTTGCCCTCGACCACCGTTTCAAGCGCACCTCCGCGACCATAAGCAATAACCGGAGTTCCGCAAGCCTGAGCTTCTACCGGAATAATCCCAAAATCTTCTTCTGCCGCGTATATTAATGCTTTGGCGCCCTGCATATATTTTTTCAACTCTTCAAACGGCTGGTAACCCGTAAGAGTGACATTTGCTCCCGCGATACGTTTCACTTTGGCCATATCAGGACCATCACCCACTACAATCAGTTTTTTATCCCGCATTTTTGAAAATGCCTCAACAACTAATCTGGTGTTTTTATAAGGTACCATCCGGCTCGCCATCAAATAGTAATCGCCTTTTTTTGTAGAAAGCGAATAACCATTGGTGTCAACTGGCGGATAGATAACAGTTGATTTACGTCTGTATGCTTTGGTGATTCGTTTTGAAATAAAATCTGAAATGGCAATAAATTCATCAACTCCGTTAGCCGTTCGATAATCCCACATTCTTATCCGATGCAGAATATATTTGGCGATCCAGCCTTTGAGACCTTTTGTCAGACCGGCTTCCTGCAAATAATGATGAGTCAGATCCCAGGCGTATCGAATCGGGGAGTAACACATACAT
>JAAERC010000415.1 GCA_024230695.1 Candidatus Zixiibacteriota bacterium | reverse complement strand
TTTGATATTTATCTAAATCGTCCATAATCTCTTCATTCTCAATTAAAACCGCCTTAGCATTAGATAATAACAGGTCTGACAGGACAAGTCAATATCTGTTCCAAAAACAGATTATATGGTAAGAATTCAAGTAATATTACGTGAGTTTGATAATCAGTCGCCGGTTTGATCAGAAATCGTTGATTCAGTAGCGGTTTTATTTTTTCTTTTTATTAAAAGTCGATTAACCACCGGAAATGCTTTGGCGATATCCTCGCCAATAGTCTTGAAAGATTCCTGCGTTGTTTGATCGCTTGCTTTTTTGAAGGCATTAGAAATAACAATAAACCCAAAAACCAGAATAAAAGTAGCCATTCCCGACAAGATAATTATTAGTGAGCGACGAGGACTGCTTTTTAAAGTTGGTAATGATGGCTGGTCAAGGATCCTGACAATCGGAACATCTTTCTGAACAGTCAGCCTGGCCATCTCATACTGTTCCCTGAGCAAAAGATAAGTTTGCGAATTGATTTCGATATTTCTTTTATGACGGGCAAGGTTCATCAAGATCTCCGGGTCATTACTTACATACCAATCCCGATTAACTTTTTGGAACTCTTCAAGAGCCTTTTCCGATTCGGCCAAAATTTCCGCTCGGTCATTTAGTTCTCTTTCGAGATATAGCTCGCTTTCCTTGGCATTGGAGCGGCGAATATTTAGATT
>JAAERC010000414.1 GCA_024230695.1 Candidatus Zixiibacteriota bacterium | reverse complement strand
TTCTGGTGCAATTCAGCATTTAGTTGGTATGCAGACATCAAAAACAATCGTGGCAATCAATCGCGATAAAGATGCCCCAATATTTAATATCGCATCCTATGGTATTGTTGGCGATCTTTTTGAAATAGTACCGGCATTGACTGAAAAGTTTGAATCAGCCGGGTAAGAAATTTATTATTGAAATATATTTAATGGGCCGCCGGATATCCGACGGCCTTTTTATTTGGATTATTTTACAGCTGTGTAATTGGCCGTGATTGTTTTATCAGAATCCATTATAATCGTGACCGGATTGTCTGAACCCGTCAAATCTCCTGCCCATGAATCAAACAGATACCCTGCGTTGATCTCAACTGATATGGTTACCGTTGTCCCTCTAAAATATGAACCCCCGGTTGGATCCAGTGTGACCGTTCCCGAATCAGTAGTTGGGTTGACAATGGTCAGAGTGAATCTATCAGAGAGGAAACTTAAACTTGCATTTACCAGACTGCGGGCATATGGCAGATTATGAACACCATGACTACTATCGCCGCTAACAAACAAATAATTAAACAATGCTCCAGCCGAATCAGAGACCAGGCTGTCGCCGGTTATTGATTTAACAACTGGAATATCAGAAGCGGTCAGCAAACCTGCCGCAATAAGACTGTCTTTGAGGACCGCGAGACTGTCAGATAACTCTGCTTGAAGAATGTCATAACTATATATATCATCGATTGGATCGGCATCATGACAAAACTCAATGTTGCATGCCGCCGTCAATTGTTCTGAATTATAAGCCAGATTCAAACTATGGCCGCCGAGGGTGAACACGTCGGCAGTATCCATATGGCAATTCATACATCCGTTGGCCCCCATCCCGGAGTGGCTCGATGTGTTATATGTATATAGAGCATCATTTTCATAACCTCCAGCACCAGTGAGCATGCCGAATTCGGTTGAGAAATGCGGTCCCCAGTTTTCGGAGATCGCAATATCTATTAAATCTGTCTCGGGCGGTTCGAGTCTTTGATTATGACATTGGATACACATGCTGGTTTCATCACGTAATGAAAAATCTTTGTTTTCATGGGGAGAATGGCACGCAAAACATCCGATTTCTGTCGGGAAATAAACGGTGCCGGTGGTCAAATCAGCAAGATATTGAACATATCCCTCTTTTGTATGGCATTCTGGTCCGCATACAGCCGTATTCTCTCCAAGAAAATCATAATCGGTTAAATTACCGGTACTATGTGCGGAAAATTCCCATTGTCGTTTCGCAATTGTAATAGAATCGGTTTTATCATTATGACAAATGCCGCAGGTCGTGTCTGCTTCATGAATTGTGCCGTCAATTCGAAGCGTATCATAATAGTAAATATCATTGGTCACTAATTCATCGCAACCGGGTAGAAAAGCCAAAATTATCAATCCTGCCATGGCGGTAATTACGACTAATGGAAAGAGCTTTCTCATAAATAAATTCCTATTTTATGGCGTTTTTCTGCAATATTTTCCAATTGTTTTCTATGTTCTTAAGAAACTAAAGTGACACACCTTTGTCAATCAATTTTGATACAAGAAAACCTGTGCTTTATTATACAGGTCAGAAAATAAATTGAACCAATTATTTATAAGGTTGTAGAAAAT
>JAAERC010000413.1 GCA_024230695.1 Candidatus Zixiibacteriota bacterium | reverse complement strand
TGATTTTTAAAGTGAAAGCCAAGGAATAAACTGACATTATCTTTTTAACCTCGGCTCCATTTTCAGCCATTTTCCCTACGTACCATTCAGGATGCTGGAACCATAAGGCCAAACGATCAGCTTCAATATCCTTCTAAAGCGCTCCCCTCTTGATTCACTTTCCCTCCCCCCAAAAAATGAATCGGGCTTGTGAAGGCTCTTGGCTCCTGTTGGGGAAGCTGAGCTTCTCGTCTACATTCCCACGTGGAATAGGGATGAGAATTTGGGCGCCGTGGTTAAGGCTTCCTGCTTCCGGCCGAAGAGATTTTAAAACCGCTGCCTTGGGGTCGGTTTCGCAAATATGCCGTCCCATTAGAGAATATTTTACCGGACCTAAATTCGTTTGGAAGGTCCAAATGAAAAATTCTATGCACGCGGGTGACCATATAGGGACTATTTTTGTATGGCGTAATTTCACAAAAATCAGTCGTAACAAACTGTAAATATTGAACATAGTATTCTCGCGACCGGTATGGAGTCCTTATTTACCATATCGGCAGGGTCATTTTTTACGGGACTTTCTCACCATTTCCGTTCAGAGTTGAATAGAGAATTTTTTAATCACACTGAGCGAGGCTTATATGAGACGTCCTAAAAGAAAATCTAAAGAATTACCGGAATTAAAAATCAAACCTTACAAAAAATCAACAGAAAAGATGATGGTGGTTTTTTACAACAGCCTTTCGGAAAAGGACAAAAGGGGATATGCCGTCACTGAAGCGTTGAAATTGCCGCACGGTGGAATACGCTACATTTCGGAGCTTTTTGGCTGCGACAGGAAGACCGTAAGTCGCGCTATAATAGAACGAAAGAATCCGGAACTAATTGAGAAAGATCGAATTAGAAAAAAAGGTGGGGGAAGAAAATTAAGTGTAAACATCATCCCCGGGATCCATGAAAATTTTTTAATCGTTCTGAGAGATTATACAGCCGGTGATCCCATGGATGATAATATTCGATGGACCAATTTGACCCGTCAACAAATCGCCGACAAGCTCCAAGAGAAAACGGGGAAAAAAATAAGCAAGCATATCGTAAAACAACTTTTCAAAATCCATGGTTATGTAAAGCGAAAAGCTCAGAAAACGATTGGCACAGGTTCGTGCAAATATCGAAACGAACAGTTCGAAATTATAAAAAATTTAAAAAAGCGGTATGAAGAAACGAGAAACCCGATAATTAGCGTGGACACCAAGAAAAAGGAACTCTTGGGAAACTTGTTCCGACCTGGCAGTCTCTATACATTAAAGGCTCAGCAGGTATTTGATCATGATTTTCCGCATCTTGCAGATGGGATTGTTATTCCGCATGGAATTTACGATGTTCTAAAAAACAAAGCATACGTAAACATTGGCACGAGCAAAGATACAAGTGAATTTGCTTGTGATTCAATAAGGGAATGGTGGTATAATCAGGGCCGATATGATTATCCGAATGCCACTTCAATTCTAATGCTCTGTGATTCAGGAGGAAGCAATTCCAGTCGACATTATATTTTCAAACAAGATTTGGAAAACCTCGTAGCTGAAATCGGTGTGGAGATAAGAGTTGCTCATTATCCTCCCTATACATCAAAATGGAATCCGATTGAACATAGAGTGTTTTGTCATATTACCAGAGCCTTAAAAGGTGTTATTTTTGAAAGCCATGATTTTGTCAAGGAGTTGATAGAAACGACGAGGACCAAAACCGGGTTAACGGTAAAATGCAATATTATCAAGAAAGTATATGAAATAGGTAGAAAATATGCCAAAAATTATAAGGAAACAATGAAAATTGTTTTTGATGAAAAGTTGGGCCAATTGAATTATCGGGCTATCCCACTACAAGTTTGATTGCAAAAAAATAGATACTTGATCAGCACTTTGCAGATACTGCAATGGAGAGGTGCGCTTAAAAATCGGAATTTTTCATTTTTTTGGGACAAATTATTGAAATTTTCAAATTTCGAGCAGTTTTTACCTTGATTTGTGCCTAATGTTAAATGATGCAATATTTTCCCGCTAATGTGGGACATTTATTTCATCCCCATTCCTAAAATCAATATGATAACTTCCAAAATGTGGGTGCGATCAACACTGAACCTCTGAATCGTGATCCCTACTCTTCGACCTTCAACCCTCGACCTTCAACCTGAATGCAGAAACCCCGTGGCAAAAGGGATTGCGTACTGAAATTCGGGGACGGGTGCTTTGTCCAATTCCCGCCGCGTTCGTTTTTGTGGAGTCGCCACCGCCGCTCCACGCTGGCGGGATCGACCTCGACGACCCGCCGGCCCCGGGTGAATTAGACGGAACCCCCGGGATCGGGGCCGTCGCCCCGCGCGATCATATGGAGACGAAAATGGCCGGCATCCTGGCGGAGGCGTTGGACGCTCCCGACGTGGGCGTACATGAGGATTTCTTCGAACCGGGCGGCCGAAGACAGGGTCAAGCCCGAATTCCCGGACCATCCACTCCCCATGCAGTTGGGCGACTTCGTGAAATCAACAGGCATATAAGGTTTTATAAAATCAGACTTCATATTGACGCGCCATAGCCTTGGCGACGGCGGCTCCTCTTGACGCGCGGTAGCCTTTCGCGTAACCGGTTACCTTCTCGGATGGACCGAATTTGTTTTTTTCTTTGCGAACTCCGATTTTTTCTCACTCCGCCCTTATCCCTTGATTTTT
>JAAERC010000412.1 GCA_024230695.1 Candidatus Zixiibacteriota bacterium | reverse complement strand
ATTCGTATCTGAATTAACATCAGCGGCTTCTGAATACTCCGGTGCTGCGCCGGATTTATATTTATAGTTTATAAGAAATACAATATCAAGAATATCAACATTGTCATCTTCATTAACATCCCCGCAGATAAATTCTGGTCTGACATAGGTCAAAGCATATTCTGAATATGCTCCGAATTGGCCATCAATGTCACTTCCCCTAAGTTTATAAACAAAACTGCCTGGTTGGTGATCCACAAAATTGTATGTTCCTATTGGCGGTAGATTGTTAATGATATTCATTGAAGATAAAACACTTATGGGACTGATGTCATCAATGTAAAACCCCTCGCCGGACATAGATGGATCGGCATAATATGAAAATCGGTAGTAGATCTCCTGACCAATAAAGGCCGATAGATCATAATCGCCTTGTACCCAATCGCCGGAACTACCGGTTATACCAAAACCTCGGTTTTTGCCATTTGGATTATAATCGGTACTTAAATTCCCTTCAATTGGGGAAAAGTTTTCGCCATCAGTTGATACTTCCACATAAGCATAATCATAATGTTGTTGAATGTCATAATAAGTTTGGAAGATGAGTCTATCACCCGGTAATACTTCGTACGGTATAATGGTTTCCATATATGAAATTTCATTGTTCAGATGATCTGCGAAGTAACTCGATGGAGCTGAATAAAAGCGATCACTATTTTCACTAAAAAGGTCGGACTCATAAAATTGGAGAAGCTCTCCGCTATCGGTTGTTCCAGATAAGAGGAGATATTCTGTTAGTTCATATGTCAGGACAGGATTGTCTGGGATTTCGGTTGTCGTCCATGTTATTGGGAATCCACTGCTCTCGACTATTTCATCGACACTTAGCGTCGGCTGATTTGGAAATGCCTCGAAATTTTCCTCCAGTCGTCCAGCGATACTCATGACAAAAAGACTCATTGGGACACTTATATCAAGAAGAACAGGCACCCTGTCGAGTTCCGGCCAAAACCCATCATCATATGTTCCAACTTCAATGATAATAGAGTGTATCTTATTTTTTAACGTCTGCTCCCCATAATCCCAGTCTTCATGGCATCCGTTCATAGTACCATGAGAAAAGCCAAATCCACTAATGTTGCTTAATATTGAAGCCATTCTTACAAATTTGGATTCATCGGGAGTAGTTGTATTATTATAGAACCAAGCTGGGCCAAACCAATTTCCAGCTTGATGAAAGTGAATAGACAAATCAAAATTACGAGCTATGGTAAAATCACGAACATTTTGAGTAACGGGCTCTGAAAAAGGTCCGGTGCCCCTATAAAGTTCACTTGATTTATCAGAGGACGAACCGACTTCATCATAGCCCCACATATATCCGAAATTTCGATTAATGTCAACTCCCCAACTGCCATCACCATTATCCCGACGGTTCTTTCTCCACATTCCGCCGCCCTCGGGGGCGATAACCTCATTATGATAATATCCATCAACATTAATAACTGGTATAAACCATATTTCACGATTATCAACTAACTCAGTCATTCTTAGATCAGTTCCATAACCATTGGTCAGCATCTCAATTGTTGTCATACATATCTCAGGTGTCAGCACCTCACGGGCATGAATCGCGCCAGTAATTAAAACCTCCGGTTCGTCTTCATCAACCTCAGGATTATCTGAGATTTTAATCGCCCACATTGTTCGCCCTTCAAGCGTCAATCCAATATCTACTCGTCGAGCAATATCTGGATGATCAATTACTGTTTGGTTGGTAATTGATGACAGCTCAGAAAGAGTTTTATATCCACCCATCTCTCGGGTCTTATCAAGTCGTGATTGGTAAAATTTAGTGAGATCATCATGAATAATTTCAGTTTCAACACCGCTTAGAGTTAGATCATTGAATTCATCCTGAAATGTTATAATGTTGATGTAATCTTTTTCCGTTTGAACAATATCTAAATTCATCAACCTCAGTTGTGTTAACTCCTCTGCAGTGTCATAATATACTTTGACTTGCATGTAGGCAGGTTGTTTGCCTAATGCCAAACCAGCAAGAAAAAATTGAAAAATAATTAGTGTACAGACCAATAACGATTTAGACATTTTCCATCTCCCAGTAAGTGATTCTCCAAATGGAGAAATTTAGCAGTTATAACACAAGATAATTAGTTATTCATTTTATACAAGGAAAATTGCTATTTGCATTCACATTGTATGGTATCATCAAAAAACTATTACATAGTTTAGTGTATCCAAAGGTTGATAAAATAAATAACATATCATATATTGGATAGATATTTCTGGATGTTCAAGGAAGGGAAAAGGAATGTTTGTTCACATTGGTATTCATGCAAAGCCCAAGCCGGGTAAGGAAAATTTATTGATTGAATCTATGCATCGTTTCGGTACTGCAATGAAAACTCAGCCCGGTCTTCAGCAGGTGCATGCCTTGCAGGACTCTGAATCGGGAGCACTTCTTGGTTTGGCGATCTGGGATTCAAAGGAAGCCTGGGAGGCGGCCCGGCCAATCATGCTTGAGGCGATAAAAGATGATCCATTTCTTGAATGGGAAGATGAACCGCCGGAAGTTTATCATTTGGATGAAGTGTAAGTAATAAAACAGTCTTATTTTAAAAAGGGAAATCATGCGGACATTTTTATTTTTAGTATTTACAATTTTAATTTTATCGTTTGCGGTCCAGGCAGATAGCCTGGTTGTTGCCGATAGCAGTAATATTGACGCCGATGGGATTGAACATGATCATGCTGTCAGCGAATCAACAGAAAACCAAACAGAAGCCGAAGCCGAGGTTGCTAAGACCAATAAAGATACAGAAAAAACCGAAGCACCTGATATAATCGATTTCCTTCTCACCGGGAAATATATTGCTTTTTTCATTCTGATGATTGTCGGCCTGACTCTTCTATTAGGGAATAAAGTGAATTTTTGGACAAGAATTATTATGTTGCTTGCCGCCTTTATAATTTTTGGTTTGGATTATTTTTTCCCGCTTCATCCATCACCAATGTGTGGTGTTCCAAAATTGTTTATGTTCAAATTTACAATGGGTCAATTTTTCCCCGCCTTTTTGGCTCTGTTTCTGGCCATATTTATACCAAGTCTGATCGGCCGGAAATTGTTTTGCGGCTGGGTCTGTCCACTGGGCGCATTGCAGGACCTGATTAATAAAATCCCATTTAAATATAAATGGAAAAATTTCAATTTTACCGCCTTTAATGCTATCAGGATGGCTCTTTTGGTGATGTTTGTACTAACCTTTTTTATGGCACGTGAACAGTATCAGATGTTAGCCGACAATCTCGAGGCTGATTTCTCAAGCCGGATGTGGGTCATTTTTTCGGCCTACAATATTTATGACCCAATCAATTTCTTTGAACTGCTTCATTGGTCAATTGATACTATGTGGGTAATAATGTTCTCCTTATTGGTTATTTCCAGTCTGGTTTTATACCGTCCATTTTGTTACGCGATTTGTCCCATTGGCGCAATCAGTTGGTTCTTGGAAAAAGTTGCTCCGGGTCGGATTCGTGTCGATCAGGAACTTTGTGATAAATGTTATATTTGCGTTGAAT
>JAAERC010000411.1 GCA_024230695.1 Candidatus Zixiibacteriota bacterium | reverse complement strand
TTTGATATTAATATTAAGCAGGATTTAATTTCCAAGGGGCATAATATTAAAGAAAGAAGTCAATATTCTGAATTGATGATAATTTCTATTAACGAAAATAGAATGATTTCAGGAGCCGCCGATCCAAGGCGCAATGGTTCCATATCAGGATATTAATTTAATCAAATTTATTTATTCAATTGGGGATGCATGTTGAACAGTCTTACTGCTTCGGCTAATTGCAATACATCCATTTATTGCCGCCCCGGAACCCAATAAAAATGTGGCAATATAAATCACCCATCCAATAACGGGAAGTTCAAAAAGTACCGTTAGAATTATTAGACCCACTATCAGCTCGATCCCGATTGGTAATTTTGTCCCTTTGTTCATCAGGCTAAAGAGATACCGCGCTAGAGTAATACTTATATAAATTTTTCCAATGTAAAATAAGATCAATCCAAACGTGAACATCATTATCGAAACGGGAATACCAATTATCAGCACCGCCGGAATTATCGCGCCAAAAGTTAACCCAAGAAATGACAGACAGCCGATTGCGAAAGTATGCCAGAAATTTGTTTCAAGTTGTTCTACTGATCTATTAATATGGTTTTTGAATAGCAAGATTAATACAAATCCGGTCAGAAGGGCAGCCAGGAATAAAATGAAATTGCCGAGAAAGGAACTCTCATCAGTTAATTTTATGTCACCATCAGTTTCGGTCCCTGCCTCAATCCAGATGATTTCATCTTCTATTATTACACCCTCTTCAATAATTGCTTCATTGGCTGAAGTATAGCTTAACTCTCCTGTGATAGTCGCAGGAGATATAATAATAAGTTGATCTGTTTCGATAGAAATATCGCCATCGATTTGGCCGGAAATTACTGTCTTGGAACTGATGCCGTCTACATTTCCGATAACAACACCATCGAGCTTTATATTTTCAGCCGAATAAGTCAAATCTTTTGCAATATATGATTTTGAACCAAGCCTAATATCTTTTGCAAAAATCAGTAGATTTCCATTAACGGGCCCATTCAGGCGAATTTTATAGGCGAATAGCCGGGCAGTTCTATCAATTTTTCCAATAAAATCAATGTTGTAGGCAAACAAATTGGTGTTGCCATTAACGGTTCCATTTGCTGAGAGATCATAACAAAACGCGGTTAAATCCCCCGTAATTGTTCCTCGAACCTCAGAGTAATTTCCAAACATGTAAAGATCATCATCAATGACTTCATCTCTGGAAATTGATATATCATCTCCATTTAGAATTTCTGTGGCCCAAATGGTCTCTGGTGCAAACCAGCAAACGGCTATTAAGAACCAACTTAATAATATTGTATTTATTTTGTTTTTTTTCATAACTATCACCCTTATTTTATATATACGGCAAGTCAGCTATGAGAGTTGCCGTATAATTAAAATCGGTTTTTATTTATTTTCCTTGATAGTATGTAAAAATTCAAAATATTCTGCAATAAAAATCAATCAGAAATATTATATTCTCAATTATATTAATCTTAATGGAATAAATTCGGTTTAATCTATTAAACCACAATTAATAAAGCCAATAATCTGCCGATAATCATAGGGATGAGGTATAACCTCTATTAGGACAATATGAAGATATTTCAAGACAAAGGCAG
>JAAERC010000410.1 GCA_024230695.1 Candidatus Zixiibacteriota bacterium | reverse complement strand
ATATCTCGTAAAAATCATTAACCTCTTTATTCGAAATAGCAATACTTGATATTTTCCTATTTATTAACTGTTGCTTGAGGAGTTGATTGCCGATTTCAGGACGAAGTTTCTTTTTGAAAGCGCGGAGAGTCAATCCTTCTTTAGATAATTCTTCAAGAAATGCTTCATCCGACGGAAACTGTTTTACTAAACTACTAATATGATCCTCCACACCCATTTCAATTTGTTCATCAGAAACAGAAATGGTGGTGTCTTTCTGAGCTTCAGCCAACATCAATCTTTCGGCGATCAAATCATTTAGTATCTGTTCCTGAAATTGTACCAACTCAGCTTCATTTTTGGGACGTATCCCTCTCTGAATAGCCATCAACTGTATTTGTGCGGCCAACTCAGAGGCTAAAATCGGTTCACTTCCCACAACAGCAACAATCTGTTCAATTGGTTCGCCAGCTTCCGAGCTATTGTTGATACCAAGTAAAATAATAATTACAAATATAGTTAATAATCCCGCTGAAACTGAGCGGAAAATATTTTTAGAATTAATTTGACTGCTCATATTTCGCCTTATCTATTCCTGGTCTCAGATTATTTTCATATATGTTAATTTCTATCTCTTGTTTTTTTGCTTCAACCCAATTGTCCAAAGATTGCTGTTTTCGTTCGTCTCTCATATTGGCCTGAATGGATTGTTTGGCCTGTTGATAATCCTGAATTTCGGCTGGTTTTTTATCAGCTACATAATAAATTGAATATTTACCACTTTTTTGGATAGGTCCGATGATTTCGCCCACCTGAACCTGATCAGCGGCGTCATAAACATCCTGGGAAATTCGTCGTTGAATATAATCCAAATCGCCTTTTCTTTCTCTGTAATTGGCTCGCTCGGTAATTTTGCCGGCAACTTCTTTGAATTTTGTCAGAGATTTTATCTCATTTTTGTGTCTAAGTGCCTCTTGTTCTGACGACAGATGTATTTCATAAAGATGAATTTGGGCTGGAATCTCAAACAATTCGATATTATCATCATAGTACTGTCTTATCTCTTCTTCAGTTAGCGGATTAGAAAGCGGAATTGAATCATTTTCTACAATATCAGCCATCGTTAATTCTTTAAATCTTTTAATTTTGCGTTTATATTCAGGATCATCCTCAATACCTTTAAGTCTCGCCTCCGCAATTAACAGATCCATGACGTTTTGATGAAAAATTAATTTTGCCATTCTTTCGTAATCGTTAAGATCTGGTCTGGCCTCGGGTCTTTGTTTTTTTATCATTGTCAGGTACTGCCCAAGAGTCATCTGTCCACCATCCCATGTGGCCAGAACTAATTCCTTTTCATGACGATCAAGCTGTTTTAAATCAAAATCATTTTTGGGCATTGTTTCAAGAAGTTGTGGTGGATATAAATTATCGCGCTTATGAACTAAATACTCAACTGTGGCTTCTTCAATGGTAATTGGTGATCTTTCCTCAATCACAGTCAAAAACGAATCCATTATTTCCGCGCGACTACTGTTTAGAGTCGCTTCCTCCAATGATGCCTGCATTACCTCAAAGCTTTTTCTTTCATCATTTGGACTTCGGTCATCAACTCTGGCAATGTGCCAGCCAAAATTGGATTCAAACGGTTT
>JAAERC010000409.1 GCA_024230695.1 Candidatus Zixiibacteriota bacterium | reverse complement strand
CTGGGTTAACATGTATTCAAATTCTGATTAAGCGCTTCCTCCCCTTAGGGACATCAATTTCCCGCGCGCATAGACGCGGGACCTTGTCATATCCCAGACCTCTGGTGGCATAGGCGGGAAACTCCGCGTCTAAATCCGTAGTCGCGGTAAAAAATATACTGGCGATATCATCTGTTTTAATATCATTTTCTTCTATCATCTTTAAAAACAGCTCTTTCGTGGAGGAAATAATTGCCTCTTCGCTGTTTTCGGCAACCCTGATGGCACCTCTGATTCCACGCACTTTAGACATGGTCCATTCCTTTTCTAATCTGTCCAATAAATCGGCCCACATTTGAAACAGCCTCCTGTGAACTTGTAGATTTTTTTATTATATCAATAATGGCACTTCCAATAATCACGCCATCGGCAACCTTTGCCACCGATTTGGCCTGGGGTAGCCCCGATATTCCAAAACCAACGCATACTGGTAAGCGACTTTCTTTTTTTACCTGAGTTATCCAGCGATTCAAATTTCCAGGAAGATCTTTCCTGGCTCCGGTGACACCTGATACAGACACCAAATACACAAAACCCTGTGATCTTTTCAAAATAAGCTGACGTCTTTTCCTGTTTGATGTTGGCGCTAACAAATATACCAAATCAATGCCTGATTCTCGACAACTTTTTTCAATCGATAAACCTTCATCTGGAATTATATCCGGGATAATTAACCCTCGCCCGCCAACAGATTTTGATTTTTTTAGAAATTCTGGAATCCCATATTGCAATATGGGATTATAGTAACTCATAATTATAAAAGGTACTTCATATCTGTTTTTAACTTCATCAAGTAGTCTGAATATTTGCTTAATGTTTGTACCTCTATCCAGCACCGTTTGCGATGAGCCCTGGATCGTTTTTCCATCTGCCAAAGGATCAGAAAAAGGAATGCCGATTTCAATCATATCAGCACCGGCTTTGATTACTTCCTCAAGCACTAATATGAAGGTCTTTTCATCGGGGTACCCGGCTGTTAAATACGGCATCAAGGCTTTACGCTTTTCCTGCCGACACTTTTCAAACGCTTTTGAAATTGATAAAGGGAGAGAATTAAACATTATTTTTTCAACCTCTCCTTTTTCAATCTTGATTTAAGTTTCTTATTCAATAAACCTGCCACTTCATCATTGGCCAGATCTTTATCGCCTCGTCCTGATAGATTAACAACAAGAATATAATTTTTCGACAATTTGGGGGCTATTTTTTTGGCATATGCCAAAGCAAACGATGACTCCAAAGCCGGAATGATTCCTTCGGTTTCTGTAAGCTCAATAAAAGCATATAATGCTTCTTTATCAGTCACTGAAACATAGTTGACACGATCATTATCTTTGAGAAAACTATGTTCCGGTCCGACTCCAGGATAATCAAGTCCAGCCGCTATTGAGTGCGATGTTTTAACCTGCCCAAATTTATCCTGTAACAAATAACTAAAACTTCCATGTAACACCCCCGGTTTTCCCTTTGTGAGTGTTGCCGCATGAAGATGTGTATTCAACCCATTACCAGATGATTCCACTCCGGTAAGTTTGACTGATTTATCATTTACAAATGGGTAGAACATCCCAAGCGAGTTACTTCCACCACCAACACAAGCGATAATCTGGTGCGGTAAACGTTTTTTTAATTTTCTAATTTGTCTTTTGGTTTCACTACCAATTACAGATTGAAAATCTCGAACCATTTTTGGATAAGGATGCGGGCCGACAGTTGAACCGATAATATAATGAGTTGTAGCAACATTAGTGACCCAATCACGGATAGCCTCATTGGTGGCATCTTTAAGAGTTTTACTCCCAGAATCAACAGGGATGACTTCTGCTCCCAAAAGATTCATCCGGGCAACATTGGGAGCTTGTCTTTTCATATCTTCGATACCCATGTAAATAGTACAACTTTGGTTAAACAAGCTGGCAATCGTGGCTACCGCGACTCCATGCTGACCGGCTCCGGTTTCGGCAATAATTCTTTTTTTATTCATTTCTTTCGCGAGTAGTCCCTGGCCGATGCAGTTATTGATCTTATGTGCTCCGGTATGTGCCAGATCTTCCCGCTTAAGATAAATCTGGGCGCCTTTGTATTTTGAGGTCAGATGTTTTGCGAAATACAACGGTGTCGGACGACCGACATAGGTACTTAATAATCGTTTAAGTTCCGCCTGAAAACTTTTATCTTTCAAGGCCTTTTTATAATTATCCTCAAGCTCAATAAGGGCCGCCATCAGTGTTTCAGGGACATAGCGGCCGCCATATTCACCAAAGTAACCTAACTTATTCGGCTGTCCCATTTGCGAACCTCATTAATAAAATATTTCATTTTTTGATGATCCTTTTTACCGGGGGCTTTTTCAATTCCACTGCTGACATCCACCGCATATGGTTTAACTGTTTCCAATGCCTCTTTGATATTATCCGGATTAAGTCCGCCAGATAAAATTACATTTCCAAATCCAGCTGATTCTTTGGCAATCTGCCAATCAAAACTTTTTCCGGTCCCCCCAGATATGTTTTTATCATATGTATCGAGTAAAAAATATGGCAATCCAAATTCCTTTATCTGTTTTTTAACTTCATTACCATCAACCTTAAATGCTTTGATAAATGGAATAGATAATGATTCGATATATTGAATATCCTCATCGCCGTGTAATTGTACTATATCTAATTTACATGAACTATATAATTCTTTAACTGTATCAATTTCTTCATTAACAAAAACACCAACTTTGCTTACAAATGGCGGCAAAATCTTAACAATCTCTTCAACAATAGGCGGTTTTGCCTGCCGAAGGCTTTCAGCAAAAACAAATCCAAGCGCATTGGCACCAAATTCAACCGCTTTTTGGGCATCAGCCAGATTAGTTATTCCACATATTTTAATTCTTGTTGCCACTATTTACCAAGAAGCTCCATGATTTTTTTGGCCGGGTCAACAGCAGTGATTATTCCCTCGCCTATTAAGACAGCATCAAGACAGGTATTTTCCATTCTGATAATATCATCTCGATTATGTATTCCGCTTTCTCCAACTCGAATAACATCAGTCGGAATATTGGCCGCCAATGTTTCTGCCGTTTTCAAATTGACTTCAAATGTTTTTAAATCACGATTATTAATACCAACTATTTGCGGGCTGACCAGCATTAAGCCTTCAAGTTCATATTCATTATGAACCTCAAACAGGACATCCAAACCCAAGTGTTCAGCAAGAAGAGAGTAATGACTAAGTTTAGCGGGCGCCAAGAGCCCGACAATCAATAAAATGGCATCGGCACCAATAGAGCGACTTTCCCATATTTGATACTCTTCGAGAATGAAGTCTTTCCGTAAAACCGGCAAAGTGGTGTTCTGTTTTACAGTTTTTAAATCGTCTATTGAACCATTGAAGTATAACTCCTCAGTTAATACAGAAATAGCCGAAGCTCCAGCCTGCTGATATATTTTCGTCATTTTATCGACTTGGAGATTCTCGGCCAGAATTCCTTTGGAGGGTGAACATCTTTTAATTTCGGCAATTATTGATATGCTATTATCTTTAATCAAACTATTCTTCAGGCTTACGGTTGGCGGCAAATCATCAATTTTATCTTTTATTTTATCAATTTCGCCTTGTTGATCAATATCTTCAAGCTGTTTTTTCTTGGTTTCCACAATTTCGTTAAGCATTTGAAAACCTTTTAGTAGTATGAACAAGTTTATCTAACATCTCTGATGCCTGCCCCGAATCGATAGATTCGTTTGCCTGTTCAATACCTTCTTTAATATCATTTGCCCAGCCCGCGATAAAAAGGCCAACCGCTGTATTTAATATAATTGTATCTCTTCTGGGGCCATTTTCACCATTTAATATCGAACGGGTTATCCTGGCATTTTCCTCAGCAGTTCCTCCGGCCAATTCATTAACATCACACTTTTTAAACCCATACTCTTCTGGGTTTAGCTGTAATTCACTCTCTTTTCCATCAGATACCATACTTATCTTATTTAAGCCGGCAGTGGTGATCTCATCAATACCGCATTCATTATAAACTACTCCGACTCTTTTTATCCCAAGCTCGCCGGCGGCTTTGGCCAGAAGCGAAGTGTAAGATCCATCATAAACTCCAATCATCTGATCTGTGGCAAAGGCCGGATTGGTCATCGGACCAAGAAGATTAAAAATTGTCCGAAAACCAAGTTCTTTTCTAACCGGCACTACTTCTTTCATCGCCGGATGAAGATTTGGCGCAAACATAAAACCGATACCGATTTCATCGATACATAACCCGACCTGTTCCGGGTCTAATGATATTTCAACACCAAGGGCCTGCAAAACATCGGCACTGCCGCATTTACTCGAAACCGAACGATTGCCATGTTTACCAATTGCTAATCCACAACCCGCCAAAACAAATGAAGTTGTCGTTGAAATATTAAAGGTCCCGGCCCCATCGCCACCCGTTCCACAATTATCAAAAAGGAAATCCTGATTATGTTTGATACGGACAACCTTATCCCGCATAACCCGGGCCGCCCCGATTATTTCATCGGAGGTTTCGCCCTTTTGACGCAGTGCTGTAAGAAAGGCCGCTATTTTAACATGCGATACTTTGCCGGACATTATAAGATCAATAATCCGATGACTTTCATTGGCCGTGAGATGCTCGCCATCGAGGACCTTATTTAATTCTTCCCGAATCATCTTTCTATCTTCCATTCAGGAAATTAGAAATTAGTAATTTACCATGTTTAGTTAAAATTGATTCCGGATGAAACTGGACACCATGTACCGGAAAGCCATTCATTCTAATACCCATAATTTCACCGTCAGAGGTATGCGCCGTAATATGCATTTCTTCCGGCAGATCTTCTTCGCTGACCATCAGAGAATGATAACGCGTGGCCTCAAACGGATTTGGTAAGCCGTTGTATAGCCCGGCTCCATTATGGAACACCATTGAGGTTTTACCATGCACCAAGATTGCCGCATTTTCAATATTACCTTTGAAGGCATAGGCAATACATTGGTGTCCCAAACAAACACCCAGAATCGGGATTTTCCCTGTGAAATGGGAAATCAAATCGCAGGAAATTCCGGCATTTTCAGGTCGGCCCGGCCCCGGCGATATAATTAAATAAGATGGCTCAAGCTCTATGGCTTGATCAAGAGTGATTTCATCATTTCTAACAACTTTGAAAGTTTTGCCAAACTCGCCAACATATTGGGCCAGATTCCATGTGAATGAATCATAATTATCTATAATCAGTATCATTAGAATCCCTCCTCGGCTGTTTCAATTGCCTTTTTTAGTGCCGCGAGCTTGTCACGAGTTTCCTGGAATTCTTTTTCCGGAACAGAGTCAGCAACAATCCCGGCTCCGGCCTGAAGGAAAAAGTCTTTATCTTTCATTATTATAGTTCTGATAGTAATACACCAATCCATATCTCCGGTCAGACTAAAATAACCGGCCGCGCCAGCATAAGGCCCTCTGCGAACAGATTCAAGCCCCTCGATCAATTGCATTGTTTTGATTTTTGGTGCTCCAGTGACTGTGCCTGCCGGAAAAGCGGCTTTAAACAAATCAAACTGATCCAATCCCGGTTTCAATTTGCCAATCACATTTGAAGTCATATGCATAACATGAGAATATCGCTCAGTCTCCATAAAATCAGTTACCTTGACCGATCCGATTTCACAACACCGCCCAAGATCATTTCGTCCAAGATCGACTAACATAACATGCTCGGCTTTTTCTTTTTCATCAGCATGTAATTGTTCTTCCAGTTTTTTATCTTCTTCACTATTTTCACTTCTGGCCCGAGTCCCGGCAATCGGTCTGACAGTTGCAATCCCTTTTTCGAGTCGAACTAAGGCCTCAGGCGATGAACCAACCAGTTTGATATCATCAAAATCGAGGAAAAACATATAAGGGGAAGGATTAACCATTCTCAAGGCGCGATATATCATAAATGGATCAGACTCTGTGGTTCCACTTAATCGTTGTGAAAGAACCAATTGATATGCGTCGCCGGCAACAATATGTTCCTTTACTTTTCTGACTGCTGAACAGAAATCATCCTTTTCAAAATTCGATTTTAGATTATCGGTACTTTTCGTAACGGCGGTTGGTGTAGGAATTTCAAGTGGAGATAAAAGTAATTTCACAATTTGCTCGGTCTTTACTCGCCCTATATCTTCTTGACCATCCTCCACTAACGTCATTATTTTCAAGCATCGCTTGACATGATCAAAAACCAGGAGAGTATCTATCAGATAAAACAAAGCCAATGGCATCTCCAATGAGTCTTCCGTTTTAGTTGGAACCTTCTCAAAAAAGCGAACAAAATCATAGCTGATATATCCAACCGCTCCGCCAAGAAGAGGTGGGTAATCCGATGAAACTTCAAGACTAAAATCATCCAAAACAGTTTTGAGTGACTCCAATGGCGAATTCACATTTGAATGCGGCATCTTTAGATCTGCCCCGCCATTTTTGATAACCAAATTATTCTGGTCGATAATAATCTTAGAGCTGGGGTTGATCCCAATAAATGAATATCGTCCCAAAATTGTCCCGCTCTCAACACTCTCTAAAAGAATTTTGGCTCCGTATTTCTTGAGTTTCAAAAAGGCGGAGACCGGTGTTTCCAAGTCAGCCGGCATCTCTTTGGTTAGAACCTTTAAGACCTTGCCTGATGTTGCGAAACCATCGGTCGTTTTGTTGTTTTGTTTCATACGTTCCTCATATTTTCAAAAAAAAACCCGCTATCAATTAGATGATAGCGGGTTAAATCAATTTATTTTCTCTAAAAATCAGGGAGAAATAACAGCATTAAATCCACTATCATGCGGCAGATTACGCCACATAAAATAATAACTACTCCAATAATAGTT
>JAAERC010000408.1 GCA_024230695.1 Candidatus Zixiibacteriota bacterium | reverse complement strand
ATGATAACTATCCAGACCCAGAACTTCCTTACGAAGTTTCATATATCTTTTTATGGGTCCGGTGCCGTTTTTGACCGAAGCCAATAGAGTTTCATATACAGAAAGTGGGATATTGGTTCCATCAAGGGCCGCTTCAAGACAAGAATTATAATTTCTGGCTTGCGCTCTGGCCCAGTTACCCTGAAGAACACCGTTATAAATAGAAGCGTAAGTATTTATATTGGCATTAAAAACATCATAAAGAGCTTCAAAAATTTTGGCCCGGTCGGCTTGAACACGACTTGTTCTGAGTGTGGCAAAAGTCTGTGTTTCAGTCGCTCTTATGGTGTCACCGGTCGAAAGAACAACATCTTTATAATCAATATCGGAAGTTGTTATTTCCTGATAAACCGAACTTGGTGTACCATTAAATGGTCCAAAATAGGATAACAGTTGTTCTTCTTCTTCACCAAGCACATGAGCCTGTGAACGATAAAGGTCTATGATCCCAAAACGGTAGGGTGCCAATTCTTCGTTTTTTTCAAGCCATGATTCCATTTTGTCCCAGGGAATTTTTAACAACTCCGGGCCAAACCATGATGAGGCAACATTGAATTTAGAATTTATTATTCTGACTTCCTGAAATTTCGCCGCCATTTCATTATCACGGGAATCGACATCACTTTGTAGTCCGGCATATCGCCATACTTTGTACAATATTTTGTTCAGTTCATCACCTAGCAGAAATGCTTTCAGAAGATTTTCTGGATCCTCGCCGATTGTTCCTTGCATTGCGGCGTAATCATCCATCAGTCTTTCCAACTTCACCATGTCAGCCGACCATGTTTCCCAATCGGGATAAATATCGCTGAAATCCCATTT
>JAAERC010000407.1 GCA_024230695.1 Candidatus Zixiibacteriota bacterium | reverse complement strand
TATCTCGGATAACGGAATTTCCATTCCCTCTACCTGTAAATATGCCGCGCCTTCACGATAAATAATTCCACTCACCTTGCCTTGTAAGAATGTTGATGGTGAGAATAAATCACCATTGGCATCCACGGCACTTATTTTGATGGAGTAATATCCTTCTCCAACTCTTTGACCATTTTGATCCAATCCATTCCATTGAATTTTATTACTTCCGGGAGGAACTTCCGTATCAGACAGGGTTCGAACAACTGAACCGTTGATATCTAAAATCTGAACATTCACTCTCTGTGCGTATTGAGGACTATTAAATGAAATTGTCGGCTGATTGTTGGCATCAAGGTAAACACCATTATAAGATGCATTGACTTCGCGGCCAATTAATCCAGTTGCCATAGTATTGTTGATCGTCTGCATCTGCAGATAATCCCACTCTAATGAATTCGTTAATGAATCGTTAACATTCTGCAATTGTTCCAGCGATGAAAACTGTGCTAACTGAGCCACAAAGGCTTCATCTTCCATCGGTTTGAGCGGATCCTGATGAGTCAACTTGGTGATCAGAAGTTTTAGAAAATCATCCTTACCGAGCGTACTTTGTGTTCCGGCGGCAATAGGATTGCCATTGGTATCGGTTGCAATTGGTGATATAATGCCCATACTTGACTCCTTATGCGAAACAGTTGACACCGCTTGTATCGATGTACAATTGTTCCTGTGCTCTTTGTGCCATAACTTCATCTATAACATTAGAATTTTCATAACTTTTCAGATTCTGTTGGACCGTCCTTGATGAGTTGGCGAATCTGTTTTCTTTAGCCTCATTACCGTCGTTACCGCCTCCAACCGAAACTTCAAGAGAGTCGATCTTTATTCCCTGTTTATCAAGTTGCTCTGCCAGATTATTCAGGTTTGACTCTACTGTTGCTCTGGCAAGAGGAGAATCGACTATCAATCTGGCTGTCAGGGTATCATTGTGGGTTGAAATGGTCATACGAATCGGTCCAAGATGATCCGGTTCCATCCGAATCATGACGGTATGATTATTTTTTATATTATTTCCATTGATTTCCGTCGGAACCACAAACTTCACCGGTAATGTCTCTACTTTGGTTTCTACCATTTCGATTTTTTCGGAGCCATTGGTTAAAACAGGTGAAATATTAGATATCAATTTAGGCTGATTTGTGAGTTGACCGGTTTCAATCTTAACAGATAATTGATCTGATTCCATCCGGGCAACTGCTTCAAAATTATTTAATTTGATTTGTTCGCTTTTGGAGATTTCAGTTTCAGGAACTACTATTTCAGTATTACTCTGAAACATATTCTGATTAGAATTAGCGAACTGGCTATTATTGCCACTGGTATTTGCTTCTACAGTTGATACTTTGATATATGATTTTGTCGGCAAAGATAACTTAACCGGCTCTTTATCGGTCGTATTATTTTCGCTATTCTTTTCCAGCTTAACATTTTTAATATTTAATGAACCAGCAACTTTGTCTAATAAATCGGTAGTTCTCATATCGGAACTATTTTTTGGTGACAATTCGGCATCTATTTCGGCCAAAATCGCCGGACGAATTTCGGGATTAGATTTGTTTATATCAATTTGAGTCGACCCCAAATTCGAGCTATTCAGATTGGGATCAATAAATATCTTTTCTGAAGATAATATTGTCTGATTTATCGTCGGGCTCAGATTTTCCGTTTTTACATTTTGCTCGGTAGGAAGAATCACTTCAATATTTGAAGATTTATCCAGACTATTAACTTCTCCGTCAACCTTTATATTAAGAAATTGCGCAGTACTAATTTCTTTTTGATCAATCAGGATATTTTGATTCGATAACTTTTCGGATTCGATCTCGCCCAGTTCAATTGGAACACCAGCAAGCTGTAATTCTGTTGAATTGCCTTTTAAAATCTCATCAGGAATACCCGCATCGGATTCGACAGTTTCAGCAGTTTCACCAAACATCATTGGCAAATCACCAGAAAGTTTCCCGCCAAGAATCTGTAAGAAATCAATTCCCAGGTTTTTTGGATCACCATTATTAGGTGTTCCCGGAACAGTCTTTCCAGACTCAATTCCGTTCATGCCGGTTAAATCAATTATTTGTCCAAATGGGTTCATCTATATATTCCAGTTATTCCAATAACGATATCATTTTAGTTGAAATTCTAGCGGCCCTTTTGGGCGGCATAATCTCAAGAATCTTGGCGGCGTTAGCCGATTTCATCCGGGGCAAGATCGCCAACACTGCTTTATCATCGAGATTATCAAACAATTTGCCAACCTGCTTGGGCTTCATACCATCATATAACCGTGCCAGATTTATAACGCGAGCCGACTCGGCCTGCTCAATTTTGATCAGAGCCTTATCTATTTTATATTCAAGAGTTTTTAATTCTTTTACTTTTTTGGCGTTCTCGGCCTTAGATTTATCAAGCTTCGCCATCTCTTTGTCCAGCCAATTTAAAGTATCAACCGAATCCTGTGGAGTCATTCCAACTAAATCCGTTGAACCAGTTTTGGCGGTATCATACAAAGTACTACTGGCTATTTCTTCCAGTTTTTTCTCTTCCGCTTCCATCTCCGGGGTATAATCCAGAAAAGCCAGCTCAGCCATTAAGGCGGCTGTATCAATAGTTATAGCAGACATCATTTCTTTAGTTTCATTATCATTTTGCTTTTGATCAATACTTTCACCGGCGGCATGTGCTGTTGAATCAATAATAATTGGATCATTGTTTTCGGAACTTTCAGAATTATCGGAATTGACAATTTCGTTGCTATTATCAACCTCTTCAGAATGAGCCGCTTGTTCTACAGAAATTCCATCGGATGGAACAGGTGATGAATCTCCAATAAATTTGGTCCCGACAATACTAATAACGGAAGCTCCCACAGCGATAGCGGCCGGCATGATAAACTTTTTGTAATTATTCATTAGCTTATCCAGAAGCCCCTTCTTAGAACTTCCTTCATCGCCTTCACCATCGGCGCCATCGGAACTGTTTTTGGCTTTAACGTTGAGTTCTTCTTCTTTCAAATCGCCGTCATCAAGCCCAACAATTTCTTCTGCCTTTTTGTCTGTATTTTCTTTTTCTTTACTCATTTTTACATACAATTATATTATTTCACAATTGGATGTTAAGCATGGGCCGTGCCAAAGATCAGGCAAACAGGGTTATATAGTTATACTGCTATGACTTACAACGATTACCAGAACAATATCAAGAGGTTTGTATAATTGAAAAGATGAAAATTTTTCCGTCCGAAAGGATAAAATATTCAGGGTTTAGAGATTATAAATTAGAAAGTGCCAATTAGATACTTATCTTTGGCGCCAGTGACCTTAAGTTTGATGATCTCACGGTCACCGCCAAGTTTCTCGGGAAGGATAATTTTGAGAAAATTATCAGTTATTCCCCAATAGTGCTTTCCGCTTTTATTGGTACCGGATTCTGATACAGCATAAACGGTTTTTCCTATTTCTTTTTGTAAGGCTGATTTATAATTAATATCAGAAATATCCCGTAGAATTTTACTTCGTTTTTTTATTACTTTAGAACTTACTTTATCAGGCATCACTGATGATTCGGTTCCGGGGCGATCCGAATATGAAAAAACATGGAGATAATCAATCGCTCCTGATTTGGCAATTTTGACCGATTCGTTGAAATCGTTTTCGCTCTCGCCTGGAAAACCAACAATTATATCGGCCCCAATAATAATTCCATCAATACTTTCTTTTACACTGCGAAGTTTATTGATATAATCATTTATTGAATATGGGCGATGCATCATTTTTAAAATCCGATCAGAACCGGATTGAAGCGGGATATGCAAATACCGGCAGACCCTTCGTCCTCCATTCTTTATTACGGACACTATGTCTGAGTTAACTTCTTGCGGTTCGATTGACGATAATCTTAACCGGGAAATATTGGTATTATCTAATATATACCGCGTCAAATCTGCAATTGATTTGACTTTGTCCCAGCCATACTGCCCAATATGGACTCCCGTTAAGACGACTTCATGATAACCGTTTTTTGATAATAGATTAATCTCTTCTATTATTTCTGATGCCGGGCGGTTTATTAATTTTCCACGAACCTTTGGAATAAT
>JAAERC010000406.1 GCA_024230695.1 Candidatus Zixiibacteriota bacterium | reverse complement strand
TGAAAAGGCCGTTGATTTAATATCAAATGATTGAACCTGTGCATTTAAGCCAGCCAGCGTACCTTTGGTGAGGACAGAAGATTCCACACCGCCATCTTGTGCAGTCGAATATGCTGCCGCGCAATCATTCAATACTTGACTACCGGAAGGCATAGTTGATGGGGCACCACCGGTAGTTTCATAATTGTCCTGTAATGCCGCGGCGGCCTGTTCTAATCCGGCTTCAGCGGCATAAAAAGCAACCGTTTGGTTCATTTCATTACCAGCGATTATAACCTCATCGTTGGCAAGTTTCATTGAGGCTAAACCTATCATGGTCAACATGACCATCATCATCACGGCGATAAATGTCGCCATACCATTATTGTTATTAAGTATCTTCAACATCTTTTGCTCCTGTCTATAATAGATTTCGCAAATTTACTTTGGTTGCATATGATCTTTTCCGATATGGAGCATCTTCAAAATCAATATCTGGCTTATCTGACCGGGCTGTAAGATCAATGTGTATTTCCCTGACATCTCCTGCGGCCGGTGGTACATTTACAATTGCCCCACCTTTCATGGTATATCGAAATTGTAAATCTTCAATGTTTTCGGCATACACCTGGGGTGTCTGTCCCGGCAATTCAAGCATCAGATTGGGATGAAGTGAATCTGAGTAGTCGATATAGTATTTATATCGATTCAAGGCTAACACTATTGCATCCTTATCATAAGATGTTGTTAATGGAGAGGATATATGCTGAATTACCGATGTTCCCGTTTGAACGCCGGATATAGTAAAAAATTCACCGCCTCCCGAATCTGGATGAAATATATAAGCCAGCTGTCCATCATAAAAACAAGATACATCGTGACCATCACAACGCATATCGGCGGTGATTGATCCCATATCGTACTCAATTGGTGCATTGCATCCACTTGATGAAAAGTTAATAATTACCGTATCTGGGTTTGTATCATATGCTTCTATGGCATCAATTCCCAATGGTAATTCATGTCCGGCCATTCTTAACTGGCTGGAAAGTTCATCTATAGCCGCTCGACCATTTTGCTGGATATTGCCTACATCATCCTGAATCATCCAGTTTTTATGCTGGTTGATGTACACTTCAAAAACAGAAGCGGTAACCAAACCGGCCAGAAATAATCCAATCATTAATTCAAGGATAGACATTCCGGCGTTATTTTTGATTTTCTTAATTAATATTTTCATATTTTCACCTAATCAACTTTATATGTCAAGATTTCTTAAATTAACTTTTGACGAATAAGTTCTGCGTCGGTATGGATCATCAGGAAAATCAACATCTGGTTTATCCGATCTGGCTGATATTAGAATTTCGACTTCTCTAATATTGGCCGAAATAACCGGAGAATCTGTTGTTATTCCATTTTTCATAGTATAACGGAACTGTAAATTATCTATATTTTCCGCATAAATCTGCGGCTTTTGTCCTGGAGATTCCATCATCAGATTGGGATGAAGAGAATCTGAATTATCAATAAAATATTTTATTTGAGATATGGACATAATCTTCGATCCAATAGCATATGATTTTGACAGGGCCGAGCTATGTTGTATGGTAGACGAACCGGAAAGAATAGTGCTAATAGCAAAAAATTCACCATTACCGGCTGATGGGTCATCAATATATATCCATTGGCCGCTATAAAAGCAGGAAACATCATGACCATCACACTTGATATCTGAGGCAGGATTGGCCATTGGCTGTTCAACGCTCACATCACAACTATTGTCATAATAATTGACAATAATTGTATCTGGATTAGTATCATATGCTTCAATTGCATTCAATCCAAAAGGCAGTGCATGACCAGCCATTCTGATATTGCGGTTCAGCTCATCAATCGCGGCGCGTGCATTCTGCTGGATATCGGTAACATCTTCCTGGATCATCCAGTTTTTATGCTGAGTGATGTAAATCTTGAAAATCGCCGTTGTGACGATCCCGGCCAGAAAAAGCGCTATCAGAACTTCAAGGATAGACATCCCGGCTCTGTTTTTTAATTTGGAAATTATTTTATTCATTATTTCACCTATATAAAAGGGGTTCTTATGTAGGTTGTCATACTATTATTGAGCGTATCACCGCGATCATTCATCCAGGTAGCATCAATATTAATTCTTCGCAGATGACTATTAACACTATCAACTGTCCAGGCTCTTTCAATAGTG
>JAAERC010000405.1 GCA_024230695.1 Candidatus Zixiibacteriota bacterium | reverse complement strand
ATTATCGCCGAAGCAATCAGGCATAAACAAGAAATATTAGATAAAATTAAAAGTTACTCATTTGACGCATATGCAAAAATGGTTGTTTTAGACAGAAGTAAGGATAGTGCCAATATATTAATGATAGTCGAATCGCAGACCGAATCGCATTGGGAATCTCCAAATAAATATAAGGAAATAATTTTGGCCCGGAAACAGTCTGCCAATATCGAGGGAGCCGGGAATATGCTCGGAATTGGCGGATTGATGAATTTTAATCAAAATCGATTAGATTTTGGAGAAAATCTGGTTGTTTCGCCAACTGCCAAAGATGCGATGGATTTTTATAATTATTATTTATTAGATACGCTCTATATAGACAGCCAGGTTGTTTTTCATCTTGAGATAGAGCCAAAAAGCAATACAAAACCGCTATTTATCGGGACTATCGATATTGCTGATTCGAGTTATGAGGTTGTTGGCGTTGATGTTGGGTTCAACGAAGGCTTTGATATGCCAATTATTGACAGCTTGACATACAGTCAGCGATATGCTGAGTTTGAAAACAATTTTTGGATGCCAATAGAAATTCGGGCTAAGGGGAACGCCAATATACCGTTTCCCGGGATTCCGCCGATAGCGTTCACCTATATTGGAACGCCGTATGATTATTCATTAAATCTGGTTCATGAAGACGATACATTCGATGAATTTATAATGGAAGTCGACAAAAACGCCGATGCTGTTGATTCGGCTCAATGGTTTGCCGGACAAATAGTTCCGCTGACCGAAAAAGAGGAATCGGGGTATAATAGAATTGATTCGCTTGAAAATGCGCCACAACCGATGTTGAAAAAGGCATTGATGCTCCCATTGGGAGTACTGGCGGTAACTATGTTTGCCGAAGATATATTCCATTTTAATCGTGTTGAAGGGGCATATCTTGGTGGAGTTATGAATAAACCGGATATTTTCCCGGGATTTGATCTGGATATTAAATCCGGTTGGGCCTTTAAAGGTGAGATTTGGCAAAATAGTGTTGAGGCCGATTATTATTTATCTGATAAACGAAGACGAAATATTAGTTTTGGGTATCATAAAGAGGTCAGTAAACGACCGATAATTATGCCTGGCGGCGGGCAAAATGCTACTTTGTTGACATTATATGATAAAACTGATCCAAATGATTATTTTCTTGAGGAGGGATATTTTCTTCGGTTTTCGACGCGAATGCTTCCAAAGGTAAGCATATCTACGACTTATAGTGATTTCTTACAAAATTCGCTGGTAAACAGCACCGAATTCAGTTTGTTTTATAAAAATAGGGAATATCGGGAAAATCCGGCCATAAATGATGGTCGCCTGCGATCTTTGGCTGTTGAAACCGTTTGGGATACAAGACCTTTGATGAAAGACAAAAATAGGATCATGAAAATAGATGTATCCAATTACACTGTTTTTAGAGCCGGATTTGAGTATGCCGTGCCCGACTTTATAAGTAGTGACTTTCATTATAAGCGATATTATGCCTCGATTTATCAAAACATGCGATTATTTGGGCTGGGACAGAGCGAAATTTACCTTTCTGGCGGGTTATCTGACGGAAATTTACCAACTCAGCGCAGTTTTATGATCGATCATAGTGGATACATATTCAGTTCTCCAGTTTCCTTTAAGACAGTGGGAGAGAATAACTTTGAGGGATATAAAGCCGGAGCGATGTATATTCATCATGATTTTGGACGAAATTTGTTTGAATGGAGCCATATTCCATTAATTAAAGATATCCCATTTTCACTCGGAATACATGGTGGAGCTTTCTGGACTGATTATGATAACGATAATAGTGTGCAAACGGGTGCATATCATGGAGTTGCGGAAAAGGCGTTCAGTGAAATCGGGTTTTCAATCGGCCGTATCACTGCATTGAGATATAGACTTTATTTTACATGGCAATTATCTGATTATGATACCGACAAGTTTGCCATAACAATAGGTGGTGACTTGTTTTAGAGCGAATCTGCTGTTTCTATGAAATTGTTTGCATAAAACAGTATCTGTAAAAGAATGCTATCTTGTAAGTCGTTTAAATCTAACGGCTTTGAGGAAATGGAAACTATATTCGGATCCGATATCTCTTTTAATTTAAGAGTTTCATCGATCTCCATATTGCTGTCTGATATATATATAGAGGAGTTTGCTGTAATCGGAGATAAATCATCGGCGAAAGTACGGTCAAATGGATATCCTGTGTGCTTTTGAAACCACCAGTAATAAATCATATTATGCAAAGGAATTTTCAGTTTTTCTGTTTTCTCTATTTGTCTTGCTATCCAACGACTTGAGGATAAATATGGATCGACGGCAATAGTTGCTGAGATACGATTTTCATCGCGTGCGGCACCAATTACGGCATCAGCCCCCAAATCAAACCCGACCGCAATAACTGGCGGGATCAACATCTCGTGAATATTAAGGTCAGCAATAAGATCGACAAGATCATCGGCTTCATAATCCCCTGCAAAATGATGTTTTCCGCCGGAGAGTCCGCAGGCTCGCTGATCGTAGGCCAAAACGGCTAATCCGGAATCAAGAAGGGGTGAAATATATGAAATAATAGCGGTTCGATCGGTGTCATCGGGATGAAGCAGGATCACCGTTCCTTTAATAGAGTCAAATAATAGGCTATCAGGTTTAAAAAAAAGAGAGGCTAATTTAATATTATCATTTGTATTAAATGTTAAGGTGTCCGGGCTCAAACCGGCATCGTTAAATATAGCCGGATCATTTAGACGGCTGTATTCGGGATCATCAAAATCATTTTTATCCGACCGGGAAACCATGTCCGGCACAACAATCAAAGGGTAAACAGCATAAAAAGCTACTATTAATACAACTAATTCTATAATTGTTGTTGTTTGAACGATCTCTTTTGTTGTTTTACTCATCAATTTTGCCATATCTAATTTATCCCAAAAATATTGTTTATCTTCAATTTATCGGTTAACTAAGTTAAATTATAACAATCAATCAGCAACCATATTATTTATATAATGGCATTTGTTATGGAAATATAAAAGCAATTTATTTGAAAATAATAGATTAATTTATTTTTTGCCAATGAGGTCATTTTGCATAACTGGCTGAATTATATCATGTATTGGTATAATTGAACAGTTATCAT
>JAAERC010000404.1 GCA_024230695.1 Candidatus Zixiibacteriota bacterium | reverse complement strand
GTTTTCCTGTAGAGTGGAACGATTCTGAAGCACTCTGGCCATATGCCGCTTTTCAATTGTATGATAATGGATCAGTAGAAGATACTATTATTCATATCCTTGCCAGAGAAAGTAATATCGAGAGTATATCAGATAATAACGGCCGGTTGGCCTATTGGCGAAGGTATGGCGGCGGACCTGATCCATCGTCTCCCGGTTTGGATTGGGAAAGCCATGTGGTTGACACAGTATCAACAATCGGTTATGTCGTTGAGTGCGCTCAGGAAGGCACGGTTACTGGATATGAGGGCAAGGTAGCATTGACATGGATAGCGCCGTGGCCCGATATTCCGGGTGATGCCGAATCTGCCACTCCAAATGACTTTGACTTTCTTGTTGAGCAAAACGCTAATGATATTTATAGCAAAATCTCTATGGATGGTGGTGCGACCTGGGGTGATAAATTTAATGTAACGCAAAATGATTTTCTTGATAAAGGGTGGGCACCGCTTTCAGATTTAAGCGCGCTTATCGACAGCGACGGGCGATTACATGTTGTCTATTCGGCTCGTCAATTTGTTAATACTAACAATGGTTCTCTACAAAATCCGGAGGATATGGATTGGCCGTTATTTCCGATGGCCAGTCGGATTTTTCATTGGTCAGATGAGAATGCATCACCTGATTATATTTCAGTTATAAAAGATGCCGCCCATGATTGGACGAAGTTTGATAGTATTTGTATGGGTGGACAGTGGAGTATGATGTCGGTGACCAAACCGATGATCTCCCAATGTGATGATAAGTTGTATGTTCTTTTCTCGCAGTATCAGGATATCAAAAACGGAATCTGGGATAATTGTCATATGACCAATTGGACCAACAGCGAATATATTGGTTCGGCAAATTCGACCTTGCATTTTACGATTTCTGATATGATCAACGGCGGTCTTAATTGGGACCCAGCTCGAGTCTTAACCGATTTTACGCCACGATGCGATACCGGGCATACGGCAGATCCAAATGATCCGGTTGATCCTCTCGCAGAGACAGTCTGTCATTCACATGGGTGGCCATCGATAACAAGAGTCGGGATGGATATTAGTACCGGCGGTAGTTTTTCAAATGCAGTGGTAGTATCTGATCCGGGATGGAATAATACCGAATCGCCAGATTATTATCTTGATGTTGTTTATGTTGATGACCTCTGGCCGGGAGCATTGGTTCATGGTGAAGGAATGTGGGCGATCGATCCGATAAAGTGGTTCCGTTTTCCATGTGTTGACGCTGAATCGCAGCCGGTTCTTACCGTTGATCCGGTGGGAATATATTTACCTGATTGGAGTACTCCGGGAGTACCTACAGAATACACTGTTAGTATGACAAATATCGGTAATGTACCATTAACTGTATCGGATATCAGACCTGAGGAAATAGATAATTTTGATCCGGCAATTGATGGATGGCTAGCGGTTGATGAAAATGGTTTCAGTGGAAATATATCAGAGGTTATTCCGGGGAATAATTTTGATATCACCGTGACAATTAATAACGGTGGTATTGTTGATGAGCTGTACTCACCGGCACTACTTACTGGCAGGATTATTTTTGAGTCTGACTCATATCACGGCTTTGATACTTTGGAAATATCATTTATAGTCGCTGAAGAAATGTGGGAACCTGTAATGGACATTATCTATACTGAAGATATAAGTCTGGCAATCAGTAATGATAATTCATACGGTTGCGGTTTGTATGATGATTTTGGCCAAATGGATTTTCATACACTGGGCCCCGAGATCATTGATTGTGATACCTGTTCGGCAAATACTAATAATTTTTCTCATAAGTATCTTTATGATGGTTCACCATTTATCTTAACAAATATTAATGATACGCGGAGAATAAGCGCCACGGTTCATAATATGGACTGGCTTTCAAGTTTTAATGGTTTCGCCGACGGCCTTCGACCGCTGGGCAGTTTAAGCGCGACGCCACAGGATCCCACTCCCAAATATCTTGAACATGCTGTTTCAGGCTCGGCCGATTCAACAGTTGGGATTGAAAGTTTTTATATTGCCCCGCAAAGTTCAAGTTCGAATGATTTTATAGTTCAGATATTGAAATTCTATAATCTGACTGACGAAACAATTGATGATCTTTTTGTCGGGATAGTTGAGGATTGGGATATACCATCTGATAGCGGCGTTCGTAATACATCTGATTTTGATGTCAATCGAAAGATGATGTATATGCGGGGTTGGGAGGCAAATCAGCCTGATATATTCTGTGACAATGATCCTGTTTTTGGCAACGATTGTAATCTTTCAGATATGCGTTTTGGCGGTTCGGCATTTTTTGGTGGGTACCAATATAAACCAGCCGGTATCAAATTTGCAGATAAATATGAGGAAGCTCAGGGAAGCTTTTCATTTAAGACGGTCAGTTGGCTGGGTGATCATAATCGGGGACATCTACCTGCCCAGAGATTGTATGATACTTTGAGTGGCGGTTATTATGGCTACAGTCCCTGGCAAAATGCAGAATGGCCAACTGTCGCCTCTGATGACTCTCTATTCTGCGATCTGGCGATGATAACCAGCTTTGGTCAGTTTACGCTTGGAGTTGAGGATACGCTGGTGTTTATCAAGTTTCTGGCCTCGGAATATCAAGGCGGATTGGCGGGTCTGCAAGAAACAATTGATGAAGCTCGAGTTTATGCCTTGAATAATATCTGCTGTCATTTTTGGGGTGTACCGGGTGATGCGGATACTAATGGAAAAGTTGATATTCTTGATATTGTCAAGATCATCAACTGGAAGTATAAAGGCGGAAGTGGTGTAAAATGGCCATCATCAGATTATAGTGTTAATGATGATAACTGTGATAACATCATGGATATTGACTCGAAACCGGGTGTCAATATTCTTGATATTGTTTATTTGATTAACAGATTATACAAATTGGGATCAGAACCCACTTGCCCATTGTCGCAATTATAAGTATTTATAATTACTTAAAAACGGCAGACATAACATCTGTCGTTTTTTTATGTTTCTATATAATTAATTTTTATTTAACAAGATCGAAGATGTCGGCGATTTTCATCGGTTCGGTATTATAAAATCCCTGTCCGTATTGGCATCCGGCCTGAATACCAAACGACCGAGCCATTGATTCGAGCGACCAGATATAATTTTTTGATTTTTCAGGATTTAGGAATTGTGATTTATGGCATTTTAGCGCCTTGATCCATTGGTCAAAGGATTCAGATATATCAATTACAAAATTAGGTGTTTTTCCGGGGGGGAGAAAATATTGAAAGACCCTTTTTGTTAAAAACGGTTCACCATCAATTGGGAGTTTTTTTAGGGTGGCAAAATTAACGGCGTTGATGACAATCTGTCCTGCGGCAACATGGTCGGGGTGTGATTGACGTCGGCCATGCCCAATATGAGGGTCCGGAGCCAGGATTATTTTGGGACGACATTTTCTGATCAAGGCGGCGAGTTCCAATCGTCTTTCATAGTTATCTGAAAGTTGACAATCACCCCAATTGTATGTTTTTATAAGATCAGAACCAATTACTTTTGCCGCCGCAAGTGATTCATCGGCACGAATTTCGGGCGATCCGCCAGTAGCCATCTCCCCGGCCGTTAGATAGACAATACCGGTGCGATATCCCATTTTGTTGAGACCTATCAGGACCCCGCCAGTGCCAACCTCGACATCATCGGGATGCGCTCCAATTGAAATCAAATCATATTCCATAACAATCTCATTTTTCTTTCAAAATAAAAAGTCGGGAAGATTCAACATCCTCCCGACTTTATTAGGTTAACAACTAACCATTATTTTTAAATATCAATCTGTAAGTTCGAATTTATCAGAATGGTATTTCAGAATATCTGGTAAGATATCATAGAAAAAACGCTCGCCAGTCGCATCATATCCGTCATATCCTGAATAGGTATTGAAGTCATGAGTTACACCGGCAACATTCGTCAAATAATTTGAAAAATCAAGCGTCTGCTGATAGAAATTATATTTGGCATCGGCAGTTGTTATTAATAGTACACTGGTTGTATCAAGAGCGCCGGCATGATCAGCCAAAATTGATTGAATGTTATTTTCAAGCCAAAGATCCCAAATCGGTTGATAGGTGTAATCCTCATTAACGCCTGCGACTGTTGTATCATCATAAAACGGCAGATGATACTTCATTGGAGAAATTGGTCCAAACGGCTCAAAATATGTCAGCATATCAGTGATTTGTAGGGTGTCATCTGAATTCCAGACCTGCGGGCCGGTAGGATCACGCCAATCCCAGGGATAATATGTGGGATTAACATATTCGGTATCATGCGGAGAAAAAGTCGCGGCTGCGGCAAACATCATCGTTCTGAGCGGATCATTATATGATGTATCCATCGCCGCATAGGTCGTATCCAGATCATCTAATATTTGAGAAAAGAGTGGAATAAATCCACCGGTGCCAGTTGCACCATCAAAGTCAAGTGGAGCTGAAACGGCCGAAACCGAACTGAAATTCTCACTGTATGTAACAGCCATTCTCATGGCGCCATATCCGCCCATACCGACGCCTGAAATCGCTCTATTGGAACGCCCTTTTCCGGGAAAACTGCCATCGGAAATAGTATTAAAAATTCCATCAACAAAATCAATCATACTTCCGGTTTCGATATTGCCCTGAATACTAGCGATGGCGTCAACATACCTTCCTCCGGCATGAGAATTACCAAAGAAAGAACCGCCATAGCCGTTATAACCATTGACACAAACAATTATCATTGGTTTTATCTCACCAGAACTAATCATCTGATCGGCGACCACTTTCAGGCTATGATCAATATAGAACATCTCTGTTTCACCATAAGGTGATAATAAATAGAGAACCGGGTATGGTTCTCCTTCTCCGGGACCTTTGTATCCGGGTGGAACATATACCTTATAATTGAGATGTCGCAATTTACCAACATCATTAAACATACAGAAACCAAGTTCTTCATCAAATTCATGATCATGTGTATAGAAGCCAATGCTTTCGGTATAGTCATTATAAACAATATTATTCCCGCGGTCGCTACAAGCAAAAAATACTGTGGTAATTGTAAATAATAACAATAAACCAATAATATGTTTATTCATCCTGTTTCCTCCTAAAATCGGTAATTAAAACCTAAAACGGTTCTGTAATTATCTGCGCTATATGTGGCGGCAATATTATCAATAAGTCCATCATCGTTGATATCCTGATCAGCTGTGGTATCAGAAATAAAATCAGGTTGATGAGTATAAATCGTGGAAAACTCAATGCTCCAAACATCAATATTAAAGCTAAAACCAAAACTATAATTGTATTTGGTCCCCAGATCAATAAATTGCGGAATCTGGGTAGCGCCACCTGGGTTATCAAAATCAACCGCCGATTGGTCAGAAGAAAATCCAACTCTCAAATCTAGAAAATTAGATGCCTGATAATTGGCACCGAACATCACTTTTGCGGCATCTTTCCAAACTACCGGAGTAGATAAATCGGTGAAAATCATTTGCTGGAGATTGGGATAATCTGAGTTTGTTAAATAACTTCTATTGTCATAATAATCCTGACCGCCAGAGGCTTCATAATTACTGAAACTAAAATCAAATCCTTTAAACTTCGACCACATTACTACTTCGGCATCAAGAGCCAGGGTCAGTTTATCACTCACCTGATATGAAATTCCGCCGCCAATAGTTGATGGTAGATCCAGAGTTGTCTCAAAATCGGCCGCTACTTCAACTACTTCTCCATTAGTAAAAAGCAACTTTTCCCATTGCTGACTTGTGTAATAAATCATAGTATTTGGATTTTGCCCGAGGAAAAATTCAAATTGGGTTCTTCCAGTAATATCAATAGATGAAACACCAGAATAGGTAAAGGCAATTTTCATTTTGTCGGTGACATCATATAACAGACCAAAGCGGAAGCCATATCCTAATCCATCGCCTTCATTTTTATAATATTCTGGAATCTTGTCATGAGGACGATCACTTATTGGTGCATCCATCGGGTTGCTTCTCAAAGTCACATTATTGTAAATCAAATCTGCTCTGACTAATGAGAGACCGAGGCCGACTGATAATTTATCATCCATAAAACCGGTGGCCATAGTCAATTGATAAGCGGTACCATCAAGCTTAATACCAAATTGATTACTGGGCAAAACTGTTGTGTCTATATAATGTGCCGGCAACATCTGCATCAGTTCCCAATTCTGATTTTGATTATAAAGTGAGTACAACGAAAAACCTAAAACTACTTCGTTGTCTGAGATGGGGAGACGAGCAAGGACTCCACCCTGCAGGCGGTGCGAAACTTTGTGCTGGTTGGAAATCTTTTGATCATTAAAAAATCCAGTTTCATATGTTCCACCGGTTCCATCATGCCAATAAACATTGGGTGTCATCCAATATCGATTATGAAAAAATGCTGTATTGAAAGCAAACTGATTATCCTGAATTTGATAATAGCCAGCCGGATTGTAATAGGCGGCCGACCAGTCATCGGCGATTGCACGAAATGCGCCACCCATACTATTTGCTTTTACTCCAATTCCATCAAAGGCAAATCCGCCAGCAAAAACATTCGCGGATGCCATAATCAAGAACAGACATAAGAGTAAGAAAAACCTTTTTGATCCCATTCTCATCTCCATAAATATTTACCTTATATTACTTCCTATTTAAACACATGTCCAAATCAATTTGGATGTCAATGGTCTATATCAAAATCTCAATTGACATCCTGGTTACAAAAATCCAACCAAGTCTGACAAAATTACAATAACGACGCCGATTTGTCAAGGCCTCTACTCATTTTTTGGACATCGAGGTATATCCAGGTTAACACGCAACAACACGTTCTTGCCAAATATGACGATTGGGAGGCATATAATGCTCAAAAAAATCATCTATTTGAGAATATTATTTAAAAAATATTTAATTATGATAGGAAAAAATCCGGAAATATATGGTTATCAATTTGATGTTATTGCACCAAATATCTTTTTTCCGGCAATAGTTAATAGAAATACTATTCCGGCAAGCAGTATAATTGTGGCTCCTGATGGCAAATCCAAATTATAACTAAAAGTCAGCCCAAAGATGGTTAACAAAATAGTAGTAATGATTGATAATATCATTGTCTGCCATAGAGTTCTGGTGAAATATCCAGAAATTGCAACCGGCAATGTCAGAAGAGCAATAACCATCACGATGCCGACAACTGTAATCAAAACGACAACTGTCAAAGCTGTTAGGCATAAAAGCAGAAGATAATAAAATTCGACATTTATTCCACGCGCACGGGCAAACTGCTCATCAAAACAGATCGCCAGAAATTTATTATAAAATAAAATTACCATCGATATAATTAATAAATCCAAGCCAGCGATCTGCCAAAGATCTTGTGACGAAACCATCAGGATATTGCCAAAAAGATAACTTAAAAGGTTTTCATTATATCCAGGGGTTTTCATAATAAAAATAATCCCGACGGCCATGCCGATTGCCCAGATAGCGCTGATTATGGTATCTTCCCTTTGGCGAGCCTTAAGACTGACCAAACCGATAACTATTGCCGATATAAGAGCCGCCACCACTGCACCAAAAAGCGGGTGCAGGCCTTCCCAGTTAAAAACGTTGGAGAAAAAATATGCCGCACCCATGCCACCCAAAACCGAGTGAGCGATCCCGCCGCCGATATAACTTATTCGCCGGGCCACAATAAAGGGCCCAACAACTCCACAGGCGACCCCGGCCAGGACTCCGGCCAATAGTGCCTTTTGCAAAAACGAGTGCTCTATTACTGCGGAAATAAATTCGGTCATCAGTTTTTCTCTATATGTTTATCATGGCGGACGATCCTTCGTTCACCACCATAGAATTCGCTGACATATAACCCTGAAATAGATGTGGTCGGATGTTCATGCACTTCTCTGTTAACACATACTGCTCGTTTAACAAAATCTGAAACAAAAGCGGGGTCATGCGATACCAAAATTATCGTAATATCTTCATTTAGTTTTTGCAGTAGTTCATATAATTCTTTTTCTGAGGTGACATCGAGATTGGCCGTCGGTTCATCTAATAATAAGATCTTAGGTTTGCTGGCCAAGGCTCTGGCGATAAGTAATCGTCGTTGCTGACCCCCGGAAAGCTCGGAAAACTGTTTTTGCCGATATTTATAAAGCCCGACCTGATGCAATACTTCTTTTGCAATTTCTTTATCCGAAGAGCCAAACGGCCCGACTCCCTCGCCGTTGCCAAGTCGGCCCATTAGGACAACATCAATAACATTTACCGGAAACTGTTTATCAAGCGAGATATACTGCGGCATATATCCTATATAGCGTCTTGCTTTTTGCGGCGAATTGTCAAATATTTTGATCGTCCCGTTTTTTGGTTTCAGTAATCCAAGAAATAGTTTCAATAAAGTCGTTTTGCCGCCACCATTAGGACCAACAATCCAAACAAAATCGTTTTTATTTATAGTTAGATCAACATTTTCCAATACTGTTTGACCATTATAGGAAAAAGAGAGATTGTTGGCTAAAATGATTGGGTTATTCATTTGAAGCTTCTTCTAAGTGATATTTTCGTAGCAGGCCAATATCATTCTGACTCGATCTTATTTTAAATACGTGCATTTTTGCCTTATTGCCTACCATTGCGGGAGTAGCGAAACCTTGTAAGGCGACACCATTCACCTCTCTTCCAGATTGATTAGATATATCAATTATATAGGATTTATATTCTAAAACTCTGGGTGATTGAGTAACATTTTCGGCATTAATTATACACTTATTATTCCAAAAATAAGGTCCCATATAAATTAAATCTACCTCACCATCAAATGGTACTTTTTGATTCACGCCAATTGCTCTGTAACCTTCCTTGAATCTTTGGAATATCGTGACAGTTATATTTCGCCTTGAATGAAAACAGAATAGATATTCACCCGATTCGGAAAGACCAATTCTACCGCGTCTGTATCCTACATTGCCTTTATCAATAAATTGTATATCACCATTGGTCAGGTTACAAATGGCTAACTTATATTCTCCCTCAAATGCATAATAATCACCAGATGGGTCCATACTGCAAAAAGATTCGATGGGCGGAGGTATAATGCCGTTAACAACGTATTCTTTTTTTACTGCCATTGATGGGATAGAAATGATCTTAAGATGATTCCAATCTTGGAATAAAAGTAATGAGTCATTAATTGCTGCCATCTGCCACATACTATTCTCTACATCAAATTCTGCCAGCAGATTCCCAGTGGCATCCCATACCATAGGTTCTCCACTACCGCTCAAAATATCTTCATTTCTGGAATATAGATATTTCATCGAGGGTGAAGACATAACAGGATTAGTAGATTTTCCCGTTGAAAACGGAGATATAAGCATCTTGCCAGAGTAATCATAGGCAGAAAAGTAATTTCGCCCTTCCGGCACTCCTTCACCTACAATAACAGCGCCATCACATGACTTAAGATCTAAATGCCAGAAACTCATGTTTTCAGTGGATCTTTTAGAAATTATTTCATTGCCATTAGAATCAAATAGCATAAATTCATTTCTACGGTTTACAAAACTATCAGTAAACATAGCAATAAAACCATTGGCCATATCCAGCCCGCCTATTCTGGTTTTCAAAGGCATATTGTCTAGAAATGTTTCTGAAACTTTAATGGCTTGAAGAGTTGATTTATCTTGAGCAATAGCTGAAGAAACTAAAGTGATCAGAACAATGGCGAAAATTGTGAATTTTATCATAAAGCCTCCATATTTAAATCACTCACCTATTCCTCAAAAGCCAAAACCAGCTGGCTGGTTATCGCTTTTAGGTTATTCAGGTAATCTTTCGATAGCGGGTCAATCGGGACCACCTTGGCTCCAACTGACTCAGCAATAGCTCGGGCTGATTTATCAGAAAACTGTGGTTGGGTAAACAGTATTTCAACTTTATCTTTTTGGGCCTTTTTTATAATATCGCTCAACTGCCGAGCTGATGGTTCCTTGCCATCAACTTCAATTGCAATCTGATGAAGGTCATATGCTCTGGCAAAATATCCAAACGCCGGATGAAAGCAGTAAAAATGTCTGTTCGGATACGGCTTAAGTTTTTGTTTTATAAAAATATCAATATTGCTCAGATCTTCCAAAAGTGCATTTAGATTTTTTTGATATTTCAAACTGTCAGATGGATAGATATTTATTAATCCGTCATAAATATTTTGTGATATAATTTTAGAAAGCGATGGATCGAGCCAGGTATGCGGATCGAGACTGCCTTCATCGTTTTCATCTGTTTCATCATCATGTTCGGCATCACCATGATGATGATGTTCCAATTCTTGAAGCAAAATTCCTTCTTGAGTGTCAATAATATTCAAATTTTCAAATGTGTTTTTTAGTTTTTTATTTAGTTGTTTCTCAAAAGGTACTCCGGCGGTAAAGAATATTTTTGCCTTTGAAAACTGAGCCAGTCGTTTGGGTGTTGTCTCATAAGTTGTAGGTGATTGGCCGGGACGAATTACGGTCACTATTTCAAAATCGTTTTCACATATTCGTTCAACAAAATATGCCAGCGGTGGGACTGAAACATATATTTTTGGTTTATCCAATTGGCCGGATTGATTTTGAGCTGATAATATCGTAACCTCACCAAATCCTAAAAGCACAAAAAATAATATGACTTTCTGAAACGATCTTTTGATACTCATACTGCTTTAGCGGCTTTTTTATGACTGCAAACAAGATGAAATTCGCGACAGTCGTTACATTCGTTTAAGGAATGATCCTGTTTGAACTCATCCCAATGTTCGCGCTGATGCGGAGTCAGAATACCGCTCCCTCCACACAACGGACAGGATGATTCCAGAGCCATCATAACCGCCGACCGTATAAATTCAGAACGATTCGGAATTGTTCTCATCGCCTCCAAAAGCGATTGATCAGCCTTAAAAGTTATTATCTCAGATTTAGTTAAATTGTTGGCTATTTTTGGTTTTGCGGACAAACTATCCTCCGAAATTTAATATAAAATCAAAAGTTATATTGATTAATACAATGTATTACCAATAAATACAACAGATTTGTTAACCGAATTGTTCCGGTTGTTTTCCTATTATTAGTAATCAGGCTTGAAAAGTAGCCTATTTTTGTATATCTTAATGGATTATAGCAGGAGATATTGTATGAGAAATTTGATTTCATTTGGTTTTATAATATTGGTTGGAATGATATCAATTCTAAGTTGTGGTGAAACCGAAGATTTTGATACATTAGCGAAAAATGGAATGAC
>JAAERC010000403.1 GCA_024230695.1 Candidatus Zixiibacteriota bacterium | reverse complement strand
TTAAGCTATTGAGATGTAACATATTACGTTAACACACATTTCTTGCGAGCAAATCAATCATCGATTTCGCAGATTTTGCGCTGCAAATCACATCTAAAGCCCGATATTCCTCGTATCTTATTGTAATATAACAACATAGAATTGTCTAACTTTCCTTTCACCTTCTAAGCCAATCTGAGATAATTCGTATATTTTTACTATTATAATTGAATATTAGGGTCAACTCTCCCCTATATTGAACTCTCTCGCCGCAAATATCACGAGCAGGGAGATATTTTAATTTCTTTAAAACAGTTTTGGCTATCTCACCTGATAAGCTCAAATGGCGAGAGATGTAATTGGGTTGCCTGACATTTCCAAGAGTATCAACCATTATACTGACCCGTAATGTATCGTTATAAAGAATATCCCTGTCCTGAGTAACCCCTCCGCTAATAAGATTCCTTGGAAATGGTGGGTTAACAATTGAATCTAAATATGGGCCTGATGATATTCTATGATACTCAAAAGAATGATCAAATACCTTTTCATACGAAGGCGGCCAATCCATTGTTGGATAGGAAATCCTTTGAAAGAAACGAACCGTTACAAATGTATTTGAAGCTATCGCTTTGTTTTCAAATTTTACCGGTTGATATTCGCTGTGTAGTATAATATTTGAAAACATCACCGAATAATGGTCATTATTCGAAAACAACGTTTCAACACCAATAACCTCTCCAGATAAGCCAAGCTTGACATCATATACAGCAAATTGATATTCGCCATAATCAGCATATTCATCAAAACTGCAAAAATAGGAAGGTATTTTCTTTACTACAGCCGGGCTGAAACTATTATCCTTTAACAGTTTTTTAACTAATTCACCATTTTTTTTATTTGTTTCGGAATCATAAGGCAGTT
>JAAERC010000402.1 GCA_024230695.1 Candidatus Zixiibacteriota bacterium | reverse complement strand
ATCAAGAACCAATTTCGAATCATCGATTGCTATCTGACTGGCCGCTATTGCATATTGCTCGGTATAATCAAGACGTCGGATTTCCTTTTTTTCCATAAAATCCGACGGATCAAAATCTTTTACTTCTGCCGCAATTTTTGTGGCAAAATCGGATATATCAAATCGGGTAACCTTGTCAATACCACATTCACCATTGAGAAGTTGTTGGAAATAGTTTTCCGTATCACAACCCATAGGTGATACCAGGCCAACTCCGGTCACAACTGTTCTGATGGCCTTCATATAGTAACCCTCTTTCTATTTATCAGCTAGCGTGTTCTTTCACATAATTTACTGCATCACCAACCGAAGTAATTTTTTCAGCATCTTCATCTGGAATTTCAATTGAGAATTCTTCTTCCAAAGCCATAACTAACTCAACTGTATCAAGTGAGTCGGCGGATAAATCATCAACAAATTTTGCGGTCTCTGTTACCTGGGCCATATCGACGCCAAGTTGTTCAACAATGATTCCTTTTACTTTGTCTTCCAATTCAGACATTTCTAATCTCCTTCTATATTGTTAATCTCTTATAATTTACATCAATAAACCGCCATTAACAGCTAAAATCTGGCCGGTGATATACGATGCATCATCAGACACCAGAAAAGCCACTGCGGCGGCAACATCTTCAGGTTTTCCAAATCTCTTTAAAGCGGTTGATTTCATAAATTCATCACGCACCGCCTCGGGAAGTTTTTCAGTCATCTCCGATTCAATAAATCCGGGAGCAACAGCATTGACCGTGATCCCACGGGCCGATAATTCTCGCGCTGATGATTTTGTTAAACCTATCAATCCAGCTTTGCTTGCCGAATAATTCGTCTGACCGGCATTCCCCATTTGTCCAACAACCGATGAAATATTAACGATCCTTCCGAAACGCTGTTTCATCATGACCTTTGCGGTCGCCTGCGTCATCAAAAAAGCGCCTTTAAGATTTATATTAAGAACCAGATCCCAATCATTTTCTTTCATTCGAATCATCAATGTATCCCGCGTGATGCCGGCATTATTGACCATAATATCAAGAGTCTGATATTTATCAACGGTTTCTTTTATTAGGGTTTTGACTTCATCGGCATTAGAAACGTCAGCTTTGATTGCAAACGCCTCATAACCCTTATCCTTAAACTCTTTTACAGTTTCTTCGGCGGCATCCATCATAACATCCGAAATAACTATTCGCGCACCCTGCGAAGCCAAACGTTCGGCTATCGATTTTCCGATACCCCGAGCAGAACCGGTAATAAGTGCTGTTTTTCCATCAAATTCCATTTTAATTACTCCACTTTCGCAGTCACAAATTTATCAATATCTTCCTGTTTGTCAATATTGATAATTGTGGTTCCCCTCATTTCTCTTTTGGCTAATCCACCCAAAACTTTGCCCGGTCCGATTTCAATAAGTCGATCGATTCCCTGATTTTTAAAATACTGCATCGTTTGCTGCCATTTTACCGGAGCGGTCAATTGATCTAAAAGTAATTTTTTTATATTTTCAGGATTGCTTTCCGCTGTGGCCGTAACATTGGGAACAATACTTATTTTTGGTACATCAAAATTCTGCGCTTTAAGATAATCCTCCATACCTGATTTGGCAGGAGCCATCAGTGGCGAATGGAAAGCACCGCCAACCTGAAGAATCATAGCCCGCTTGGCACCCGCTTCTTTGCATAATGGGCAGGCTCTTTCAACAGCTGATAAATCGCCCGAAATGACAATCTGACTCGCGGAATTAAAATTGGCCGGAACAACTACTCCATCTGTTGATGCTGCTTTGCAGATCTCTTCGATCTTCTGTTGATCCAATCCGATCACCGCCGCCATAGTGCCCGGATTTTTTCGGCAGGCTTCTTCCATTAATGAAGCTCTTTTAACAACAGCGCGAATCGAATCCTCAAAACTCAACGCTCCTGATAATGCCAACGATCCATATTCGCCAAGCGAATGCCCGGCTGTTAAATCAGCCTGAGGCAAATTATCTTTTAATATTTTTAAAATCGCCAGAGAATGAATCAATATGGCTGGCTGTGTAAAACGAGTCTCTTTTAATCTTTCAGCCGGACCTTCAAATGAAAGCTTAGCCATATCTTCACCGATCTCATCTGAGGCAAATTGGTATAGTTCCTTCACTTCGTCATTAGCATCATACAGATCTTTGCCCATTCCAACGTACTGCGATGCCTGCCCCGGAAATATAATTGCGGTCTTACTCATAAAATTGTCCCTACCATCTAATCAGAGTCGAGGCCCAGGTTAATCCACCACCAAATGCGGCCATTAAAACCAAATCGCCCTTTTGAATTTTACCTTCTTGCAATGCTTCATCAAGCGCAATCGGAACCGATGCGGCTGATGTATTACCATACTTGGCAATATTAAGAAAAACTTTATCTTTTGGAATTTTTAATCTTTTTGCGGTACCGTCAATGATTCTGATATTTGCCTGATGCGCTACCAATAATTTTAATTCTTCAGGTTTAACTCCAGCTTCATCCAAAACTCTTAAAGAAGCATCAGCCATCTCCCGAACCGCATGTTTATAAACTTCCTTACCATTCATTTGCAAAAATATAGATTCTTTGGGATCATCAAGATCCTGAATTGGAGCGGCACTGCCGCCGTTTGGTATCCATAATAGTTTTGAAAATCTTCCATCAGATTTCAAATATGTCGCCAGTATTCCATCGCCATCTTCCGTCGCTTCAATAATCGCGGCTCCGGCACCATCACCAAAAAGAACACAAGTATTGCGGTCTGTATAATCAGTTATCGACGACAATTTCTCAACACCGATAACCATAATTTTTTTGTATTTCCCAATTTTAATAAAAGCGTCAGCCGTCGCCAGCCCATGAAGAAAACCGGCGCAAGCCGCAACCAGATCCATTGTCCCGGCATTGATCAATCCAAGTTTTTCCTGAATAATACAAGATGCCGATGGACATCGATAATCGGGGGTCACTGTCCCGGTGATAAGAAAATCAATTTCTTCCGGTTTAACACCGGCTGATTCCATCGCTCTTTTCCCCGCCTCACTTGCCATATCTGAAGACGCCTCATCTTTTTCACAGATATGTCTCTCTTTGATACCTGTTCGTGAAACTATCCACTCATCATTGGTATCAACTATTTTTGCAAGATCAGAGTTCGTCAGGAGGCGTTTCGGGACGTATGATCCGATCCCGGATATTCTGCTGTTTATCATGTTCTCCATTATTCCTGCCGTTACCAACTATCAATTCATCTCTGATGTTTGAAGAGATACTCTGGCGTACCATTTCCATGGCTACTATTACAGCATTTTTTATTGCCTTGGATGATGATTGTCCATGACAAATTATTGAAACTCCATTTGTTCCCAGAAGAGGTGCACCGCCTGCCTCGGCATAATCAAATGATGCCCGCAACCGCCTTAAAAAAGGCGCCATTAGAGCGGCACCGACACGAGAAAAGATATTATTGGCAATCTGATACCTAAGGCGCTCAGTTATAAATTCCTCAACCGACTCGGTAAACTTTAATAATACATTGCCAACAAAACCATCTGTAACGACAACATCTGCATTGCCATTAAGAATATCGCGGCCCTCAATATGACCGATAAAATTCAAATCCGATTCTTCAAATAAAACTCGGGACTGACTAATAAGTTCATTACCCTTACTACGCTCTTCACCGATTGTCAACAGACCAACCTTGGGCGAAGTTTTACCGTGCATCAAAGATGCAAAAACCGAACCCATCAAACCAAACTGATATAGATGTATTGGCTTACAATTGATATTGGCGCCAACATCAAGTACCAGAGTCGGTGGACCACTGACCGTGGGAAAAAAACTTGCTATCCCGGGACGTGTTATCCCGGCGATACGACCCAATATCAAAAGAGAAGAAGCCATAACCGCACCGGTATTACCAGCCGAAACAAAAGCATCGGCTTTGCCGGTTTTTTGCATATTCAGACCAATAGCGATTGATGAATCTTTATTTCTGATGCCATCAGTTGGGGTATCGCTCATAGCAACAGCATAAGGGGCATTTTCGATAACTACATTATCCGGCAACTTGGCTTTACCACTAAGGCAATCATTGATCACCTCTGCTTTGCCAACCAACACCAGTCTCAGTAAATCACCCTTTTCACTGATAGCCTGAAGACCACCTTCGATAATTGATTCGGGGCCAACATCAGCACCCATTACATCAAGTACTATGGTCGTGGGTCTATTGCTTTTTTCCATATCCAAAAGGTTGAGTCGTTATTATCAGTTATTCTTTGGGCGTGGAAACCAGCTCACCCTTATAATATCCGCAGCTGGGGCAAATATGATGGGGCAATTTGGGCTGGTGGCATTGCGAACAATCAACAATAGTTGGGGCGTCAAGCTTCCAGTTAGTACGTCTTTTACGTCCGCGCGCTCGCGAATGTCTTCTTTTAGGAAGAGCCATATTATATCCTTACATTCATGGGAAATCTATTTACGACAAATCTTTCAAATCTTCCCATCTGTCGTCGATTTCCTCACCTTTACATTTACACGATTCATCATTCAAATTTATTCCGCAACTTGGACATAAACCACGACAAGCTTCATCACACAATGGTTTAGCCGGGAGCTCCAACATCACCGCCTCACGAATTACACCGCTCAGATCGACAATAGACTTGCCAGCATCTAAATGTATTACGTCAGAACTGTCACTTTCTTCAGATAAAACTGCTTCACCTTTTCCGATTTTTATCGAAAAATTAAAATCACTGCAAAGCTCATCATCAAAAAGTCCCAAACAACGGCAACACTCCTCCTCTACCGGAACTGTTAAATAAGCATGACAGAAGTATTCTTCTCCAACCTCCTGAATACTTATTTTTAGCTGCAGTAAATCTTTAAAAGAAAAACCCTGCAACTCTAAATCTATATTGTCCGTTTCCAACTCAAGTGTTGCCTCGGCCGGAAACGACTCAAAACTGTACAAATCCAGATTCATAACCCCAGAAATTATACAAAGATTGTGGGAAAGTCAAGGCAAAAAAGCCCAATGATTATCAAGGCCGACAGCCCCCATTTGGGGAACCCCACCCACAGGGGGGGAAACCATAATCAGGTCTGCCGTTTCTTGCTTATCAGTTGTCCGAAACTATTCTAATTCGGCTTTTGGCTCTTTCAACGGCTTTTCGGGCGCGTGGAGTATCAATACTGCCAGCTTCATCGATCAGTCGTTTTTTGGCCCGTTTCATTGCTTCTTTAGCCCGGTCGGCATCGATTTCCGATGAATACTCAACAGCATCCACTAGAAGTGTGGCCGTGTTGGCCGAAACTTCTAAAAAACCTTCCGATACCGACATTTCGATTATTTCGTCCGAGGCACCTTTCACAGTCACTTTGCCCGGAATAACCGCTGTTATCAATGGGGCGTGATTTGTTAAGATGCCCAAATACCCTTCAATACCAGGGGCAATCATAGAAGCAACTTCATTCTCGTAGAATATTTTTTCGGGCGTAACTATAGAGAGATTAAACATAATGGGTTATTCCCTATTTCATCTTCTCGTAGTTTGCCAATACTTCATCAATTCCGCCAACCATATAAAAGGCCTGCTCCGGAATATCGTCTAACTCACCATCAGCCAACCGCTTAAAGCTCTTAATGGTATCTTCCAATTTGACAAATCGTCCCGGTTTGCCAGTAAACACCTCGGCCACAAAGAAAGGCTGTGAGAGGAATTTCTGAATCTTACGGGCACGGCCAACAATAAGCTTATCCTCTTCGGCAAGCTCATCAACACCAAGAATCGCGATAATATCCTGAAGATCCTTATATCTCTGCAATATGCGCTGGACCTTAAGGGCAACTGAATAATGCTCCTTACCAACAACATTAGGATCAAGAATCCGTGATGTCGAATCAAGCGGATCGATCGCGGGATAAATTCCAAGCTCGGAAATCTGTCGTGATAATACCGAGGTAGCGTCAAGATGCGAAAACGATGTCGCCGGAGCCGGGTCAGTCAAATCATCAGCAGGAACATAAATCGCCTGCACCGATGTGATCGAACCGTCTTTGGTCGAGGTAATACGTTCCTGCATAGAACCCATTTCGGTTCCCAACGTCGGCTGATAACCAACCGCCGATGGCATACGACCCAAAAGGGCAGACACTTCCGAACCAGCTTGAACGAATCGGAAAATATTATCAATAAAAATTAGAACATCCTGATGCTCCTGATCGCGGAAATATTCGGCGATGGTCAAACCTGAAAGAGCAACACGAAGTCTGGCTCCCGGAGGTTCATTCATCTGTCCGAAGACCATCGCGGT
>JAAERC010000401.1 GCA_024230695.1 Candidatus Zixiibacteriota bacterium | reverse complement strand
TCGTCAAGCCTTTGAAGCAGTCGGCGAAGTTACAGAAGTAAACATTATTATTGACAGAATGAGCAACAGATCAAAGGGATTTGGTTTTGTCGAAATGCCCGACAAGGACGCGGCCACAAAAGCTATTGAAGAGCTTAATGGCACCGAACTTGGCGGACGTGCGCTTAATGTCAATGAAGCACGCCCTCGCACCGATCGCCCGAATAATCGTGGTGGTGGTGGTGGCGGTGGAAGACGCCGTTACTAAAATAGTAAGACTATTGAAAAACCCGCCTTTTAGGCGGGTTTTTTTATGCTCATTTATCTATCTATATTGGAATATTGCCATAAATCTGTTAATAATTATTTTTGCTATCTATTCTATAAGTAATTTCCTTGCATATATGGTCAAATTCAGTATTTTCAGTTATTATGGAAAGACAATACAACAAGAATAGATATCGCTATCGAAAGCCGCCTACCAATAAGCCGACCTTTGGGATTGTTTTAAACGAGGAAGCTTTTGGTTTTGCCGATGATAAAATTGATTTTCTGATAAGTGAACTGGCACAATCACGAGCCAATTGGCATGTCATTAAATCATTCACCGAAAAAGAAGTTACTTATCAAATAAAAAGGCTTCTAACCCGTCAACCGGTCGGAATAATAGCATGTGGCGGAGATGGTACAGTCAATCTGATCGCTCGAAATCTAATTCGCCGAACTTGTGCTCTTGGAATTTTTCCGCTTGGAAAATATAATAATATTTACAATTCGCTTTATGGCCCGCCCGATTTGGGCGAAGCTGTTGATCATATTCTTTCCGGCCAAAATCGGAAAATTGATTATGGAACAGCTGGGAAACATTTTTTTCTTGGTTCAATCGGTCTGGGGCTGATACCAAACCTCGCCGAACTAATCGGTCAAAAACCTCCTCGCTTTGCTATTGGCTGGTCCCGAAAAGTATCGCAGGCGTCCTCATCGGTAAAATCAACTCAAACGTCGATTATTATTGATGAATTCAAATTTGACATCACACCACTTTGTATCAACATAAATCTATTATCAAATTCTTTGGGACTTCCAATTACACCAACGTCGATTGATGATGACGGTAAAGCTGAAATTGTTTTTGATATTGGTCAGGGCAAAGCTAATCTATCCCGATTTATCCGCAAGATATTTAAGAAAAAATATACTTACTCCGATGAAATTCGGATGTATCGCGGGCAAAAAATATCTATCTCCCCAACTGACAAAAGAAAACTATACATCGATGGCGACATTATTAAACTAACTGACGATACGCTAAAGGTTGAAACATTTCCCAACAAAATCAGAGTGTATTATAATGGTGCGGAATAATGCCTCTAAACTCATTTATGTTGTTTTAATATTATTTCTTTGCTTTTCATCTCCATTTGCGCAACAGATAAAAAACAACAACAATGCCCTATATGATAATTATCTTCTCGATAATGAGGCGTTGGAAAAATATTCGGGCGGCTATTATGTAATCAATGAAACCGATTCGATCAAATGGCAAAAACCTACTGTCGCTTTTTTTAAATCAATGCTTATTCCCGGTTGGGGACAACTTGGTAACAGGCAGTATAAAAAGGCCGCTATTGTTATTACCGGCGAAGCGATTCTTATTGGTACATTAGTTCATTATTATAAAACTACATCCGATGCCAAAAAAGCGTTTGATCTTGCCTCGCTAACGGAAGATAATGTCTTAATCGGCCAGACATTTGATACTTTTGACAAAGCCAAGGAAAACCGTAATCTGTTTACATGGATAACCGGAGCTGTTATATTTTGGTCAATGTTCGATGCCTACGTTGACGCCCATATGGCACATTTTCCAAAATATGATAAAAAGATTTCTCTAAAAATTGATTCTGATAGTCGGGAAAGAATTGATGCGGTTGTAGCTCTAAAATTTTAGTCTTAATTATCCATCTGCAGGATAGTTTTCATATCAATATTATGTTTGCCGGGATCAATAATTTTCTGAATAGATATACCGGCATGTTTACTCTGTGACAAATCCACTGGTATAAATTCTTTTTTAGGGCCTGAGCTGTCACCAATGATCTTGATCTGTGGTCGGGAAAGATTCTTTTGATTATTTTTTGTAACCAAAGCCAACTCTTCCGATGACAATAAAACCAGGGTTCCAGCGGGGTAGATGCCAATGATATTAACAAACATCTTTAACAGAAAAGCATCAAATTTCACAGTCATTTGATACATCATTTTACGCAGAACCTCATCGGTTGGAATTGCCTTTTTAATATAAACACGACCGGAAGTCAGTGCATCAAAGGTATCTGCGATAGCAATAATTTTTGAAAACAGGTTGGTCTGCACTTTTTCGCGTAAAACAGGATAACCGGTAAAATCATCATTGATATGATGCTCAAACGCGGCTCGCGCGGCTCGCGCGGAATAGTCATCAAACTTCAGATTTCTTAAAACCGTTTTAGCTCCCAATTCGGGATGTCTCTGCATTTGAATCCAGTCGTCTTCATTAAATGCGTCTGGTTTTCTAATCAAATCACCCGGCAGACTAACCTTACCTATATCATGAAATAAAGCCGCCATTCCCAGTTGAGATAATCTATACTTATCAAAGCCGAGCCTAACACCCATTGTCAAAGAATAAACACAAACATTCGAGCAATGTGCATATGTATGATCATCAAAATCACGAATAGAAGTCAACTGAATCATATATGATTCATTACCGGCAATTTGATCGATCATTGAATGGACCACACGACGAGCCTTGGTGATATCAATATCTTTATCCTGCTTGGCGCAAACCATAGCATCCTGTACCACCGAAATAGATTTGAAAAATGTTACTCGTGCCGTTCGCCGTATAAGTTTTCTTTTCTGTTCGGAAAGAAGTTTTTTCTCCACCTTCCTCTCAATACCCATAAGAGAAACACCTTCTATACCAAGATCACTAAGACGTTTGATAACCGATTCACGATCAGTTTTGACACCACTTCCTTTTGCAATCAGGTATATAAATTTGTCTAACTGACGGTTATCAAGCGAATCGTCAAAGGTTACTCCACCGACTCCGATCTGACGCCAACTATCTAAAATGGCAGTGGCATCTACCAAACCATCACTATTAAATTTGATAATTTTGTCTCGAACAAATACCCGGCCGTCAATTATTTTAATAGAGACTTTACCATGTTCATCCACCAATCTTCTGAAAACAACATAGAATTTTGAAGATTGAGTAAGATAGGTGGCATTGTTGGCATCAACAAAACGAGCCGTTTTTAGCAGGATAAATAGCAGACTGACCAGTGCGTGCTCATCCCTGCTGGCGATTTCAAGTTGCGACTGTCTATTTGCCATCGTTTCCATTATTCATCCCCATATATCATCTCTCGTCGTTCCTGCAGAGCATCTTTGGCTTTTTGGCGAATTCCCGCGCGCCAGGTACGGCTCAGTTTTAAAAGAGCCTTTTCTGCTTTTTCAGATCGGTTCCGGGCCAAAGCCCTAAATGCGATTCTTTGATAAAATTCTTGTGCTTGAGTTTGCAGAAAACCCCAGCCGGAAATCAGAGTTGTTAAATAACTGACCGCATACTCACCACCAAGCTCAGAAAAAGTAGTTATAAAAAGTTCCTGATTCGCTTCACTTAATGTCGCGAAGCGGTCATCATTGATCAGCTCGGTTATAATTTTAAACTTATCTTCTTTGGGCATATTAAAAACCGATTGAATAGCAAGTTGACTAACTATTTCATCACTATCCCAAATCAACTGTTTTAAGATGCCAATACTTTTTTGATCATGATTTTCCTTAAGCCCGCGAGCAATCTGAAGCCGCACTCTTGGGTCTTCATGCCCCAGAGCCTTTTCGAGATAATTAAACGCCTTTTCTCCCCCTATACGAGCCAAAACCGCCACCGAATTTCTAACTACAAACCAACGCCGATCAAAGACACCACGCGAAACTATATCCACATGTTCTTTTCCCATTCTGACTAAATATTCGCACAAGGCCTCCCGATGATTCCTGAATTCCAAATCCCCAAGAAGATCAACTATCGACGATAGTGCTTCCCAGCCAAAAATATTCAGATAGGCAACCAATTCATCTGATTCTAACTCAGAATTATTATTCAATGTTTTTGCCAAATCAGATAATGCTTCCCTACCTCCTGCGAAAATAAAGGCGTCATGAATCCTGTTTTTCCAGCGTATTCTGTTTTTGGTAAGTTCTTTTTCAACATCACTCATATTTATAAATAGTGTTGCGGCCGCCCTTAAATTACCAAAACGAACAAATTCTGATTGAGTTTTTTCGATTACCGTTACTACTTCGGCAAATTCACCATATTCGCTTTGACTCCAGAGCAACTCCTTGATCAACCGACAGGTTGATTCAAAAGGATCAAACGCAATATCATCTTTGAGCATATCTTCTATGATGCCCATGTCTGTCTCGGAAAGAGTGAATGCCTCATTTAATATTTGAACCGTATCAGGCAATTGGGTCGGCTTTTGGGATGGAATGGCAGTCATCCCCATTTTCTGTTCGTCTATTGACTGCTGAGGTATTGACAAACCACTGTTAACCATTCCGGCTGGCATCGGTATATCGCTTTCAATGACTCCCTCCGGTAGCTGTTCATCACCGGTATAAGCAACACCTTTTTCCGAGGCATCGGCCAATTCATCATCATCAAGAAATATCTTAGAATATTGGACTTTGCCCGATTCGCCTTCTACACCATCAACAGCTTCATAATCACTATCGCCACCAACACCTCTTCCAATAATTCTTCTGTTAGTGATAAATGAATCATCTTTGTCGTTACCTGTTCGGACTGAAAATTCGCCATCATACTCACTTAGACAAACGTCTTCAACCGTTGCATATCGGAATCCGACAATTTCCTCCTGCCAGAGTAAGGCAATCAAATCCTCAGCACCCGGATCACGGTTAACAAACGATTTCATTATTTTGAAAAACTGATTGCACTCATCGTACTGAAAAGACGAAGTAAATGTTAGTTCAGTAAGTCCGGCTTTATAGAATATTTCGGCAAGAGCCTCATCGTTGGACAAATCTTCATAAACTGTTTCGCCCTGATAATATATTTTATTTCGACCAATACTAAAAACCAGCGAGTCGTTGTCCTCGGTTAGTATTGCAAACCGTTCTGAGAACGATTCGCGCAGTTTTGTAGAAAGCGGATTATTCTCTGGATAAACCGATACTACTTTAATAACCTTAAGAAGTTCTGTCAGTGTTTTTGATATTTCTGCGATTTCTTGTTCTTCGGCCATTCAATTTGTCTCAAATTAAAAATTTATAATACCAATATACTATTATCGGCAGATTGACCGAATTTCTTTGATATCAGGGCACTCTGACTAAGGCCAGAGAAACCCTGATTAACATTTTACGGGAGTTATAGTTACAAGACTACAAAAGGACGATTTTTTTTCGATTGCTGGTAATACCGCGAGTTGCGTTTCTGGTATCAAAAACTAACTGAGCATTGTCCACTATTTTTTGATAATTATAGTCTGAATGATCTGTCAGAATCACGACCAAATCGGCACTTTTTAAACTCGTTTTGGTTAATCTGGAAGATTTGAATATTAGATTATCCAGCTTAATTTCCTTAACCTGCGGATCATTATAAAATATCCGCGCTCCTTCGCCATGCAATAATTTGATTACATCAAGCGCCGGAGACTCACGGGTATCAATAATATCTTTTTTATAAGTCACGCCAAGAACAAGAATCTTCGATTTCTTAACCGATTTGCTCTGTTCATTGAGTGTTCGTCTGATTCTCTCAACAACATATTCAGGCATTCTTGAATTAATATCGCCAGCCAGTTCGATAAAGCGAGCATAATAATTCAAACTTTTTAATTTCCACGATAGATAATGGGGATCGATCGGAATACAATGTCCACCCAGCCCCGGACCGGGGTAAAATGGCATAAATCCAAATGGTTTACTTGCGGCCGCATCAATTATTTCCCAGACATTGATATTCAGGCGATCACACATCAGAGCAACTTCATTGACCAATCCAATATTCACTGCCCGAAAAGTATTTTCCAACAGTTTAACCATTTCTGCCGCTTTAGTAGAAGACATTGGAACCACATTTTCTATCGCCTGTTCATAAAACAGTTTCGCCGCCTTGGTGCATCTTGGAGTAATTCCACCAACAACACGCGGAGTATTTTTAGTGGCGAAAACCGGATTGCCCGGATCAACTCTCTCGGGTGAAAAAGCGAGATAAAAATCACGACCAACCTTATAACCAGAGCTTTCAAGCAATGGCAAAATCATATCCTCTGTTGTCCCCGGGTAAGTGGTTGATTCAAGAATAATCAGCATCTCTTTTTTGAGATATTTTTTTATCCACTCTACTGCTGATAAGATATAACTAATATCAGGATCTTTTGTTTTTGACAACGGAGTCGGAACACAGATAGAAATGGTATCCATCTTTTTTATTGAGGCCGGATCAAAAGTAGCTTTTAGTCTACCGGACTTTACTAAATCTTTTAGTCGTTCGTTTGGAATATCATCGATATACGATTTAGCCGAATTGACCATCTTCACTTTATCTTTTGCAATATCAAGGCCGATAACATTAAAACCTTCTTCGGCATATTCCACCGCGAGTGGTAAACCAACGTACCCCAAACCAATAATACCAACCTTGGCTTTGCGGTTCTTTATTTTCTTTAAAAGATTATTAAGCATTTTTTTCTCAATATAGTTTAAATTACTTGTTTACTTCTGTCTCCAAAAATCAAGCGTTGCTTTTAATGTCTCTTCTAATTTAAATCGGCAAAACCATCCTAAATCTTTGCCTGCTTTTTGGTTACTTCCGCATAAAATCGGTATCTCAGATCTCCGTAAAAGCTTTTTATTTATCTCTCTTTTTACAGTGGAACCTGATAATTTAATAATATTTTGAAGGACTTTTTCGACCGAAACCGCTTTCCCAGTGCATAATTGATATACTTCGCCCGGTTTTCCCTTTATTGCCGCCAAATAATAACCCCGCACAATATCGCGAACATCGGAAAATTCGCGCTTGGCGGAAAGATCACCAACCTTGATTTTGCCCGATTTTCCGCTCTTTTGTATTTTTGCTATCTGAGAACAAAATGATGGAATCGCAAAATCTGTTGTCTGCTTTGGACCAGTATGGTTAAATGACCTTATCCGAACAATCGGTACATTTTTATTTTTCACATAATACTGAGCCAAATGTTCGCCAGCCGCTTTGGAGATACCATATGGGGAAACCGGATTAAGCGGTTGTTTTTCGTCCAATATTTTCCGAGCTGGCTTGAAGATTCCATACACATCGGA
>JAAERC010000400.1 GCA_024230695.1 Candidatus Zixiibacteriota bacterium | reverse complement strand
AGCTTTTTGGGCAGTATGAATTTTAAGGACTTCCTTATATGTATCCAAACCATCAAACCCTTTTTCCATTATCATGTCTATCACCAGCAGATCAATGTTATTATTTTTCAAATAGTTAATAGCTTCATGCCCATTTTCTGCAGTAATAACCTCATATCCAAAACTTGAGAGCAGTGCTGAGGCTAGATTCCGCATTTCCTCAACATCATCAACAACTAAAACCTTTTCATTACCGGAATAATCAATTACTTCCTTGTCGGTCTTTTCAGGATTCTCAATTGCTGGAAATAGAAGCATAAACTCGGTGCCTTTTCCAATTCCAGAACTAATATCATAATATCCTTTGTGATCCTTAAGAATTCCATACACAACCGATAAACCCAGACCGCTACCGCTGCCGCTACCCATAATTTTTTTAGAGAAATATGGCTCAAATATTCGTTCTATATCTTTTGAGTTCATTCCCATTCCGGTATCACGAACTCTCATTACAATGTAATCATTATGCTCGATTTTGCTATATCCGCTTGGTAACGATTTAATATATTCTCGGGACATCTCAATCGATATTGTTCCGCCATCAGGCATAGCATCATATGCGTTTACTATTAGATTCATGACAACTTTGGACAGGTGTGACGATGAACCTTTGATAAAACCAATATTTTCAGAAAGGTCTAATTTCACATCAACATCAGGGCACCCCTCAGACAATTTGATAAATCCCGGCGACTCCAGATAATTATTTATTACCTCATAAAGATTTGTGGGAACCATTTCATATCTACCACGGCGAGCCAATGCCAAAAGATCCTGGATTACATCCGCGGCATCCTTTGCAGAACGACCCATTATATTTATTGGTTTCCTTAAGGGACTATCCTCGGGGAGTTTCATCAGCATCAACTCAGGATACCCAACCAATGGACCAAGCATATTATTCAAATCATGAGCGACACCACCGGCCAAAATTCCAAGCGACTCCATTCTCTGGGCATGTTCCAATTGTTCATTAAGTTTTTTCTCTTGAAATTCCGCATTCCTTCTTTCAGTTATATCATCAAGAGTAATGATAATATCTTCCTCAAATCCGATGGCTCCGGTTATTTTACGGATAAATGCATCATAAATTCGTTTATCATCATCTGACTGCGCAATCAACTCAGTTGTATTAGTACCATCATCCTGAGATATTAAAGTCGTTAATTGCCCAGCCCAGTCTTTAAATATTTCATCAGGAAATAGTTCTCCCAACTGCACTTTCTGTATGGATGAGGGATGAGTCAATTGTGGTATAAATCTTTTTAGAATATCATGTCCGGCTGTGTTAACTTTTTTTAGCTGATACTCATTATCAAAAACAAAAACAGCCTGCTTAACATTGTTGAGAATGTCATGATACCAGGAACTTAGCTGGGTCAATTCCCAAAAATGATAGGATCCGGCAATAAGAGGAGTAATTGCATGAATGAATGTGCTAAAAAGTTCGACATCTCTATTATCAAAATCTTTTTTGGTAATCCTTCTTCCCATTCCAACAAGACCGATTAAATTGTCATCATGCATTATTGGACAAATAATTTTAATATTCTCATCATTGAGGATAGATTTAAATTTCGAGTCGTATTCATTTGTATTTAATTGGGAAGTCAAACTTCCATTGTCATTTTGAAGAAAATAACGCCTTAAACCGGAAGATAATTTCAATGATTTTAATAAAGAATTATCCTTTAATTTTCCCGAAGCAAAATAGGTTGATTGCCCACTTTTAAATCCTGGCTTATAAAGAATTGTAAACAAATCTGATACAGTAAATTGACCCGATAAGGTCAACAACAAAGTTGATATGAGTCTATCAAAATCAGGCTTATTTGAAAACTGGCTGGCTAATTTGGACATAGCATCAAGCGCCAATAATTGCTTTTCTGAAATCGAGCTGACTTCGGAATTTGGTTTGGCTTGATTCTGTAACGAATTGTAATTCACAGTTGTCTTATCCTTTAGTACCACATAATTCCGTAACACAGGCATCATCTGATTTTATAGTTAAGTATTCGGCCAAATCGAGAACTTCTAAAACCTGCATTATTGCATCAGAAGCATTGCTTAAAATAATATCGCCGCCTATTTCACGGGATGTCTCAATTGTTCCAAGAATCGAACCGACTCCCGCCGAAGAAATAAATTCCAGTTGATGCATATCCAGAACAATAAATTTATATCCTTGAGATTGCACACTGGAGATTATTTCAACCATTTCATGAGCATTATTATTGTCCAATTGTTTTCCGGCATCAATAATTACGGTGTTTTCGTTATAAATATTCTGGGCAAAGGCAGTATCAGTCATTTAGTCCTCCCCAATATTTTTCAATATGCAATTCATTTAAATCCTTATCATTTCTATTGTAAGATATACCGTCAGCCATCCTATTAATCATAATCAGGCCATATCCTCTTTTCTGTCTTTGTTTTATTACTGCTCCGGGATCATAATCTTTAACTCTCGCTGTAGGATCAAACGGTATTCCGGGATAAACAAACTTTAAGGCTATTTTATCATCGGATAACGTTGCGGTCAGATGTATTAAATCGGTATTCT
>JAAERC010000399.1 GCA_024230695.1 Candidatus Zixiibacteriota bacterium | reverse complement strand
TCATTGGCACCATCAATCCAGTCTTCCCTTTTTAGAGGATCAGCATCGTATTCTGCCCGCGGACGACTATCATAGTGAGCCGCCATTAAATACCGTTCCGTAATATTTTTATCGTCCGGATCAATCGATGCAATAATATTTATCATCGTAATCGGTTTTCCGGACACTTTACTATTATGAATAAACTGCATTGTATCGACATCAATTCCAAGACTATCAAAAAAATTTAAAAAATATTTCCGGCAATTGATCGCGTTTACACTACCAGGAACACGGGGACCATATGATACCTGTTCTTCTATATATTCATAGGCTCTCTGACCGTTAAATACCGGAACCAATGTTTGGTCATTATTTTCGCCGCATGACAGAATTAAAAAGCAGGTCATTAAAAACAAAAGCAAACAGATGAGTTTATTATTATACATAATTATAATAAAAAGACCGAATTAGGGAAATGTCAATTAAATAATTAAAATTTGATTTCAACCCAGATACGAAGTTCGCGAATATTTGATTTCTTTTTCTGGGCCACATTGTTGGTAGTCTGCCACTTTCCGGTTAAACCACCATTAATTTGAGATGAAAATGAGTACTGCATTGAAGGACTTACCATAAAATTGGTTTCATTACCTGTTTCACCATATCCACCATCATTGGCGGCTCTCTCGTCTATTTTCTTTCTAAATGAGATGTCAGTTGATAAAGATAAGTTTGATTTGAATTTGAGTCGTCCAAAAAGCGGCAGTTTAATACCCCGGGGTGAACTAAAAGAGTATTTAATGGAAAAAGTTGTATTGGTCAGGGTCGATCGACTCCTACTGGAGATTGAGCCGTTTTGAGAATTGAGAGATTTACTTTCAGAAACAGAACGATCGGTTGAAAAAGTCAGTTGGACTCCTCCCAAAACATTCGCCGATAAGCCCAATATTGGATTCTGACGAAT
>JAAERC010000398.1 GCA_024230695.1 Candidatus Zixiibacteriota bacterium | reverse complement strand
GCATTTTGTCTCCCTTGATAATGATCCGCCGCTTTTTTATGTGGGACATGGGCAATCACTTTTAACTGATCCATATCATCTGACCCATTCTGCGAGAAATGAGATATTATTCGATGATTGGAATCAGTATGATTATCATCGCTGGGATGTATTCAAAAACTCTCTTATCTCGGGTGTATCATATTTGTTTTTTTCTGTTTTTGGTGTTTCTCGAATATCGGCCAATATCGCATCCATTTCTCTTCATCTGGCTGGAATGTTATTGTTTATTTTTGGGCTTTATCGTACTCGCGGCAAAAAAGAGATTCTATTTACGACCCTGTTTCTTTTGAGCAACGCTACTTTCTTTTATTATGGCCGCCTGCCATATCTTGAAAATGGCCTGATTTTTCTTTCTGGTCTAACATTTTATATTTTTGTCAAATACAATGATAAAATCTGGGGACAGGCTTTAACCGGCGGATTAATTGTTTTAGCCGCACTGGCCGGGAAACTATTTGGATTTATTCTTATTGGCCCGGTTTTTCTTATTCTGATATACAGATACCGAGCAAAGTTTATTAAACCTGTTTTGATTACTTTGGGAGGTATGGTTGTTGCGGCATTTTTGTATATTTATATTTTCTACAGTAATAATCTGGCACTCCTTAATAATTATTATGCCGAGCAGACAACCGGAATGTATGGTTCACCGCCGGGATTTTCTTCAGTGATTGCATTTTTAAAGATGTTAATTATATATGGCGGGGAATCAGGGTTGGTTGATTTCGCGCCATTTATTATTCTATTTATTCTTTTAGGTATGATTTTTATAAACTTTGTCGTGCCGTATACAGGGAAATTTGATAAAAATCTTGTCCCAATAATTTTTTGTGTCGGATGGTTATTGGCCGGGGTATTGGGATTAATGCCTTTTTATTATCGGCCGATCCGGTATGCTTTGTTTTTATTTATTCCGGGGGCGGCTATTTGTGGATTCGCTTTGAATTATGTACTATCAAATAAAATAAAACTATCGCTTCATAGCCGTTTTATTTCATTGACATTATTATTCTTTTTCCTATGGTACATCTCCACTCAGGTTTTTATATTTTTTGCACCATTTGGGCAAAAATCTATTGCAGGTGTGAAGATCATGCCAATGACTGCCCTTTTTGCATTAGCTGTTGTGGCGGTACTGTTTTTTGTTTTCTTAAAAAGACGAAGTTTTACGATTGGCAAATGGCCCGCGATTGTCTTTGGATTGATTGTTCTGGCAATTTGTTTTAATCAGGGGCAATATTTTTATAAGGGATTAACCGAATCGGGACAGTTATTAAAACAGTACAATAATGAATTCGCTCAAATGATAGATAAAGATGCTGTTTTGACTGGACCATACGCACCGGCTTTAACAATAGATAATGACCTTAAATCTGTTATTTATGTTTTTGGTTTGGCCAATATCGAAAAAAATCTATTTGAACGGTTTCCTATAACCCATATTGTCTCCGACCGACATAATTGGCAACGAGCTATAAAAGATTTTCCATTTTTGAAATCATCTCTTTTGGTAGTGCAAACCGTTATTCGTAATCAGGTAATCTCTCTTTACCGGATTCCAACGGCAAAAGTTCCGGGAACCTATTTTGAAACCGCACAAAATTATTTCAGGAGAGATATTTTTGATTCGGCACTGGTGCATTTTCAAAAGTTTTCAGAACAACATCCGGAAAATCTTTTGGGTCAAATTCATTTGGTTTTGGCACTCTCAGCAAACGGCGAAATTGAAAAGAGCAGACAGATCATGAATCAATTGCTGGCTGAACATCCCGATAATTATATGTTACATGGTTTCTGCGTCGGTTATTATAAACGTTTGTTTGCCGTGACCGGAGACAATAGTTATCTCCAATTATCTGAATATTATGAAAAAATCGCACAAAAACGTGTCCCCGGAATGGCCATAGCTAATTAGGCGGGATACTATCCCCTTCTTTTTCCATTTACTACTTTTTTATTCAGATATTAATATCCCGCCCCATTCGACAGCAGTGAAACCGTTGCGTTGGATAACATCGGGCAAAGGTAACTCTTCCAATTGGATTGGCTCGGCTAATGGTTTGAAGAAAAATATCATTCTAAGCAGATTATCGGGAACAGGATTTATGGTTAAGGTAATCATTTCTTCAACATCCTGCGGATAAACGGCCAGATACGGTGTTGTTCCGAATCTTGGCAACCAATAATCAACAAAATCATCAATCTCTCTTCCGACAAAACCAAGATTGCCCAGCAGGAACCGTGTTTCATTTTCCAAATCACTGCCATCTAATAACCAGCCGGACATATAATTTAAAGATATTGGTTGGCGTGTCTCATAAAACAGATAGTCGTACTGACTGTCAATAATGCCCTCTGGTGTAACATCGACATCCCAGCCATTATTGTATGGCGGTTCCGATACAATTATTTGTCCGCCGTTGGGGAAATCTATATCAACACTTATGTCAATAGTGGTTTCGGGGTACAGATACAAATTTGGTGCCTCAGCTATAAAATCATAGGTAAAAAACAGATCTTTATAATCAGTTGCTTGCGTATTAAGAATCTGAAATGAATTTGCACCGCCATACTGGTTAAAGTGAAGAATATAATCAAATTGATCGAGATCACTGAAACCGTAACGCCCCAAGGAATCTGTGGTTCCCGTAATCGACTCTCCGCCAACGGCGGTTATTACAATATTTTTTTTATCAAAGTAACAATCAGATAAGAATTGACTCTGTTCAAATATCACGCCGGTAATGGAATTAGGGACATTTGGAACCGCATCCAAATCAATAGTCACAGATTCGCCTTTGCCACTTTTATAGAGTTCCGTATAAAATCCATCAGCCTCCGCGTATAACAGATAATTATCATGATCCACTATATCAATTGTAACTGAACCTTCCGTAGCCAATTCGATTGTATCCAGAACTAATCCATATACAGGTGCAAACGACTCGGACTCTGAATTCGGTTTTCCGCCAAATATATATCCACCGTCAGGATATACAATAATCATGATATCGGTGGCGACACTATCAATCGCGGTGGGAAATGAATGGTCATCCTCCGGGCCGGTTGAATTACTACATGATAAAATTATTGATATTGATAAAATCAATAGAATTACTAAAAGTGAATAATTCCTCTTTTTCATTTTATAAATCCCCTCTATAAAATTTCTATTTTTTATTTCTACTCATCTAACAGTATCCCGCCCCATTCGACAGCAGTGAAACCGTCGCGTTGGATGGCATCGGGTAACGGCAACTCTTCTAATTCGATTGATTCATTCAATGGTCTGAAGAAAAATATCATTCTTAACAGATTATCGGGTACAGGATTTATGGTTAATGTTATCAGAGATTCTACATCCTGCGGATAAACGGCCAGGTACGGCGTAGTTCCGAATTTTGGCAGCCAATATTCAACAAAATCATCTATCTCTCTTCCGATAAAACCGAGGTTGAGCAGCAAATATCGTATTTCATTTTCTAAATTGCTGCCATCCAAGAGCCAGCCTGAATGATAATTCAGAGCTATCGGTTGCTTGGTATCATAGAACAGATATTCATATTCTCCATCAATAATCCCCTCAGGAGTGACATTGACATTCCAGCCATTATTGTATGGTGGTTTTGACTCGACAACTCTTCCGCCATTTGGAAAACTTATATCTACGCTAATATCGCTAGTGGTTTCGGGGTAAAGATAAACATTGGGAGCATAAATAACATCTTCAGCCATACTACTAAGGTCGTTATAATCGGTTCCGGTTGTATTTATAATATTGAATGATTTCGGAATACCAAAAACAGCGGAGTGCAGGATATAGTCACACTCACTAAGATTGCTAAATCCATATCGACCCAATGAATCAGTTGTTCCAGTTATTGAACTACCTCCAGAAACGGTTAGTACAATATTTCGTTCAGCGCAATACTGGTCATGGGGAAATCCCCGACTTATAAATATAACTCCGGTAACGGAGTTTGGGACATTCGGGACAGCATCAAGATCGACAGTGATTGTTTCGCCATTTGCGCAATAATACAGTTCAGTGTAGAAACCATCTGCTGAAGCATATATAAAATATGTGTTGCCCTCAGCATAATCGATTGTGATTGTATCTTCGCTATTCATTTCCAATGTATCAGATGCAATGATTACTCCGCTAGTATTAACATATAAAGTAATATCAGTGGCGACACTATCAATCGCGGCTGGAAATGAGTGATCTTCTTCCGGGCCGGTTGAATTACTGCATGATAATACTATTGATATTGATAAAATCAACAATATTACCAATAGTGAATAATTCCTCGTTTTCATTTTATAAATCCCCTCTAAATTAGATATATTATTTTTGCTTTATATTCCATCTAACCAAATTACTCCCCACTCGGCAACAGTGAAACCATCGCGGATAAATTCATCAGATTCCGGCGGTGATGGAATATTGATTTTATTTGATAGCGGGCGAATCAAAAGCAATGTTCTCAGAATATTATCAGGTTGAGGAGTGATGTTTAATGTAACAAACGATTCGACATCCTGCGGATAGACAGCGTAAAAGTCTGCATCGCCTAATATATGAATCCAAAATTCGATAAAGTCATCTATTTCATTTTCTATAAATCCGATATTCGACAATAAGTTCCTTAATTCATTTTCAAGATCGGTTCCATCCAAGACCCAGCCAAAGCGATAATCAAGCGGAACCGGTTGCAGTGACTCATAATATAGAAATTCATAATTATTATCGATTGTACCATCGGGAGTCACATTCACATTCCAGCCGTTATTATACGGCGGTTCAGATTCGACGATCTCTCCGCCCGGAACCAGTCCGAGTTCAACACTGATATCGGTTTGAGTCTCCGGATAAAGATAAATATATGGCGCCCGATCCAGGGTTGGCTCATAGAATAACGCACTCATATAATCGGTAACGGCATTATTTATTTGTTGAATATAAAATGCCGGCATTAAAGAATAACCATCGGTTAAAATATATGTACCCAGGTCAAGATTTCCAACTCCATACCGTCCCTGGCTGTCGGTCATGGTGATTAGTGACTTGTTTGGCCCGGTTAAAACTATTGTATCACCGGCATAATATTCATCCCGGCTGTTTGCTGGCGCATAGAATAAAACACCGGTAATGGAATTTTCCAACTCGGGGATAGCATCGAGATCAACGGTTATACTTCCGCCCTTATTGCAGTAATACAGTTCTGTATAAAAACCGTCGGCTTCGGCATAGATAAAATATTTTGGCGGATCAGTATATGGATCGGCTTCCTCGATATCGATTGTTATCTCACCCTCGGTTGCCATTTCAACTGAATCAAGAAGAATTCGTACCAATGGTGAGAAGTCATTAGTTAATGATGTTTTTTCAGTACCGCATATAAAAACATCGTAGATGTCAGAATAGACATATAGTGTAATTTCAGTCGCGACACTATCAATTGGATCCGGGAAATCGTATTGCGGATCCGGACCGGTGGTATTATCGCATGAAATCGCAAAATATAATATTGCGCCCAACAGACAGATCAATGTAAGGATTTTAAGATTTTTCATATCCCCTCGCCTTATTCATAATTTTTATTTTTCTATATTCGCCTTGCTTAATTATACAGACGTTTGAGGGGCAAGATTATAAAAAAATATAAAACAATTTAAAATATAAAGATTGTTCCCAGGGAAAATGTGAATGAACTATAATGCCTTTGAATATCGTAATCATAGAACCGATCGTTTGATATTGGCCAGCCAATTTCGATGGCAAGGGCCATTCTATTATTTAATTTCCTGCTAAGTTCCAGAGTTGGCATAAAGATTCCAGTTCCTTTGCTACCCGCGGTCAAAAATCCGTAACCGGCATCTATTTTAAAATCAGAAAAGCCGAGACTATGTGAATAATACAACCCAGCAATAAAAATGATAATAAAATCGGCACCATCAACCAAAACCTCATGACTATTAAATGAGGCATTTAATATATAACCAAATTT
>JAAERC010000397.1 GCA_024230695.1 Candidatus Zixiibacteriota bacterium | reverse complement strand
GAAAAGGAATTGATACTTGGCCCATACGCCGGAGATACAACTGAGCATACTAGAATTAATTTTGGACAGGGAATTTGTGGATTGGCCGCCGAAAAAGAAGAAACTATTATTGTCAATGATGTCAGTGGTGAATCAAATTACCTGTCCTGTAATATCAATGTAAAATCTGAGATTGTTCTGCCAATTTTCAAAAATAATAGGATCGTTGGCGAATTTGACCTCGATTCACACACTGCAAGCCGTTTTAATAAACAAGACAAAGAGTTTTTATCAAAAATAATAACACTTATTATTGAGTTATTCTAATATCTTGCATAAAAGAATACCTTCTATAATTATTCTGATTTCTCTTCATTGGCCACCTTTGAACTATCAAGCCGGTTCTGCCATCTTTCCATTTGAGGGAATTTATCTGTCAATTCCTGAATTCTTAAGGAATCAACTGCAGTAGCATTTTTTAGATACATTTCATACTGTTTCTTGGCATCGCCGTATTTTTTCATTCTTTCATATGTAACGCCAAGATTAAATCTGGCATCTCTAGATTTTGGATCCAAAAAGATTGTCCGCAAAAAATCTTTTTCGGCTTTATCATGAACACTTGTCTTCAAATACGCCAATCCCCTGTTGTAAATAGCGTCGATATATTTAGAATCAATACCAATAGCCTTATTATAATTTTCAATCTCTAATTCAAGATTTTTATTTCTTATGTCCATTGATGTTGAGTCCTTTTTATTAAAAGCGGCAATAGCTCTTAAATCATAAATTGCTCCCAAATTGTAATAAGCCTTGGCGTAATTAGGATTAAGTTCCACCGTTTTGGTGAAATCATCAAAGGCGATATCATAATTTGCCTTTCGAAATGAAATAAGACCTCGATTATAATAGGCACTGGCATATCCGGGATTCAGCTCAATCGTTTTATTATAATCTTTGAGAGCATTATCATCATCTTTGGTTTTCGAGTAGGCCAGTCCTCGGCTATAATAGGCCTCGGGCATTTTTGGATCCAACTCAATTCCTTTTGTGAAATCCGGAATGGCTTGTTTAAATTTAGTCTGCATACCAAATATTATTCCACGCTGAATATATAGCGGGGCATATTCGGGATCTTCCCAGATTGCTTCGCTTAGAACGGATTCTGCTTCAACAAGTTGGCGGCTTGCAATCAACTCCCCGCTAAATACCATAATACTGTCTGAGGCTTCATGCTCGGCCCAAACAATCGTTGCCAAACTCAACCATATAGCAATTATACAAATGGAATATTTAAATAATTTTTTTAAAGATACTGACATTGATTGAACTCCTTATTTGAACATTATAATTATTTTTCAACTCTTCTTCTAAAATACTTCATTCGGAATAAATATCCAAATTATAAACACTTTTAAAATTAAAGCCGAAATTTGTCAATTTGTTCCCATATATTTTTATTTACTTTATTACTATCACCTAAAATACAAAACTATTTATTGTCATCCTTAAATATTTCAAAAGCTTTTTGAGATGTTCTTTTAATATAATCTTCGACAGGCACAGCTAATTTTTCACCAGTCCCGACTTCGAATAAAATATCTCTAAATGACTCAGCTTTCTCCATATATGAGGCAAGCTGATTCCAATCTATATTCCCATCCCCCGGAACCAAATGCTCATCGTAGGTGCCATTATTATCCGATAGATGGCATGTTATCAACCGAGAATAATGTTTTCTTAATAAATGAAACTTTCCTCCACTCATGTTCTCATGAGAACTATCATAACAAAAGTCGATTTCATTTTTGTCAAAATAATTGAAAAGTTGATCAGCTATCCATGATCCTCTGTTATCAGGCAAATTTTCGACCGCAATTTGAATACTCTTCGGTTTTTTGTTAAGTATTTGATTAATCGAGTCGATCGCGAGAGGAAGAGCTTTTTCTTTTGTATCTTTCAGATAATGATGCGGGTGCAGGATGCCAATAGGGATTTCATTATGGGCAATATAATCCAAAAATCTAATAACATTATCGATTGCTTTAAGTCGCTCTAATCTTATCGGATTTGCCAGATCATAATCGCCACGAAAAGGAATATGCACCGATTCAATTGCAAGGCCAAAATCATCTGCCATTTTAGTCATTTCGGAGAATTTGTTTGTATCCGGGTAAAAATTATGTTTGACGTTAACCCCAATAGAAACAAAATCAAATTTGTATTTCATAAATAGCTTAAATAGTGTCTCAATCTCAACTGAGTAGTCAACCGTAGTTGATATTCCAAATCTATATTCCTTTTTTGCCATTTGATAAAATAAATCTATTAGTAACTATTGGCAATAAAAATAGCCGGATTATTAATCCGGCTATCAAATTATTCGCCTCAGATTTCCCCTGCGCTTCTAAAGCGAATTCAGTAGAAAGTCTTCGCTGCTTTCTGCTGACCCCCTTTTTGCCCCTTTTTATTCAGAACAAAATCTTTTGGCGCTCTTCCGTTGAGCAACCGATGTATATTTATAGCATTTGCTATGCCAACCCAGCAATAATAGTTTTGTATATTTCATTACTTATTGTTGTATATACGATTAGATTGATTATTCATATGAATATAGCCGTCAGAATTTGGCATTAATATGTTTCATGGCTTCAGAACGAAACAGATTGTGAAACATAGATTTATAATGAAACAGTTATTTTAGAGAATAATTTATATTTCTGAATAGGTCGGAGTAGATAAATATCTTTCTCCGGTATCGCAAACAAAAGTAACAATAGTCTTACTTTTGTTTTCAGGTCGCTTGGCAACTTTTATGGCCGAGGCAATATTGGCTCCAGATGAGATTCCAACTAGTATTCCCTCTTCTTTGGCCATTCGACGAGTAGTATCAATTGCATCATCATTTGATACCGTTAATATCTCGTCAATTAATTCCAAATTTAAAATATCTGGCTTAAACCCGGCACCAATACCTTGAATCGGATGTGGTCCCTTAACACCTTTTGATAGAAATGGTGATGCTATCGGTTCAACTGCAATTAATTTGATTTTACTATTTTTCTCTTTCAGGAAGCTCCCGGTACCTGTGATAGTACCGCCGGTTCCGACCCCCGAAACAAGAATATCAATTTTTCCATCCGTATCATTCCATATTTCAGGACCGGTGGTCATTTTGTGAATGTAAGGATTGGCCGGATTTTTAAACTGATCAGGCATAAATGATCCGGGGGTAGCTTTAATAAGTTCTTCAGCTTTTGCGATAGCACCCGGCATCCCATCGGGGCCGGGAGTGAGAACAAGTTCAGCACCCAGTGCTTTTAATAATGCTCTCCGCTCAATCGACATAGTTTCTGGCATCGTCAATTTCAGTTTATATTCGCGAGCGGCCGATATAAAAGCCAAAGCAATCCCGGTATTACCGGAAGTTGGTTCAATTATTGTTGTTCCAGCCTTGATTAAACCTTTTTTTTCAGCATCATCAATCATCGACAGAGCTATTCTATCTTTAACTGAGGAACATGGATTAAATGATTCCAACTTAACGATTATTTGTGCTTCAAGGTCGTCTCCAATGTTTTTTAATAAAACCATTGGAGTCCGACCTATCAGCTTTGTAATACTTTTGATAATATTACTACTCATTCAATTTCACATTAACTACATGACGTATGTTTTACGCCCTGATTTTACAGCCTCAAGTAATTTGGAAATTTTAATTGATTTCAAATAATCAACCATTTTCTTTTCGGCTTCTTTCCATACATTAATATATGCGGCTGGAGTTTTCTTATTTCCCATCGGTGATTCTGTCTGGGCAAAAATCACTTTACCTTCGAATATCATAACGATATCCCAAACAGTAATCTTATCGGGTTTTTTAGCCAAAACATACCCGCCATTTTTCCCGCGAATAGCATTAACCATCCGGGATCTTCTAAGCTGTGATAACAGCAGTTCCAAATACCTTACAGGAATATCCTGTCTGGCCGCAATCTGTTTAGCCTGAACATGACCCTTACCGTAGGCGTCTGCCAAAGCAACAATTGCTTTCAAACCATAATGTGACTTTAAAGATACCATCTCTGTCCCCTTATTAAAATTAGGCATTTAATAGATTTATACGTTAGTTGTCTGGAAATGTTTGAGCCCCGTTGGAAAAATTCCCTTTTCTGATCTTTTTGTTTTCTCAATCCATTATTTCTATTGCCATATATAACAAATCTGAAAAAAAATGCCACTATTTTTATCTTTTATTAAAAATAATTTATTTCGCCCAAATAGGAAATACTGACACATCAATATCAAAAACAAAAGAACCTAGAAAATAAACCGCGATTGTCACTAGAACCGCGCCAATTATATTTAATAAAATACCGGTTCGAATCAGATCTTTTATCTTTATTCTATTTGTGCCAAATATAATAGCATTTGGGGGCGTTGCGACCGGAAGCATAAAAGCACACGAAGCCGATAAAGTGGCCGGAATCATCAGCAATAATGGATTTAATTGAATAGCCACTGCCAGAGAGCCCAAAATTGGCAAAATCATTTCAGTTGTCGCTGTATTTGAGGTTAATTCTGTTAAAAATGTCATCATTAGACAGATTCCGCCAATTATTAAAATGGGCGGGAAATGGCTAAAGCCAGTCAATTGACCGCCCATCCACATTGCCAATCCTGATTCTTTAAACCCGCTTGCAAGAGCAAAACCGCCGCCGAATAAAAGAACAATTCCCCAGGGCAATTTAACGGCCGTTTTCCAATCCATTATTCTTCCGCCTTTTTTCTGATGAGACGGAATTATAAAGAGCAGTAAAGCAACAAAAATGGCGATGGTGCCATCATCAATAAACCCGGAAACTGGCATCATTGAAGTCCAGCCCGGTAATGTAAAATCGCCAATATTTATGTTTTTTCTAAATAGCCACAAAAATGCAAGAGATATAAAGGCAATTAATACGACTGTTTCTTCATACCCAATTTTCCCTAATCGTCGATATTCTTCCTTAAAAATCGAACGATCAGGGCTAATTACCATTTTGCCGGGTGCGTACATCCAAACCAATACTCGCCACGCTATAAATAAAAATATTAATGCAAATGGAAAACCGAAAACAAACCATCCGGCAAATGTTATCTCGGGGGCCTGAGGAAAATAAATTTTTAATATTCGGGTAAACGATAGATTCGGAGGGGTTCCGATTAAAGTCGCGACACCTCCAATTGATGCCGAATAAGCAATTCCAATAAGAAGACCAATTGATAATTTGGAGACATTTTCGCTGTCAATTTTATCCTCCAATTTGGAAATAATTGCCATCGCAATCGGAATCATCATCATCGTTGTTGCTGTATTTGAAATCCACATCGATAAAAAGGCCGTTGCCACCATAAATCCCAAAATAACCTTTGACGGACTCGTTCCTATCAGCATAATTATTCTAAGAGCAATACGCTTATGCAAGTCCCATTTTTGCATCGCCAAGGCAACTATAAACCCGCCAATAAATAAAAATATAATATGATTAAAATAAATTGAGGCGACCTCTTTCCCATTCATAACACCAAAAAGCGGAAAGAGTACAACCGGAATAAGCGCCGTAGCAGCTATTGGTATCGCCTCAGTGATCCACCAAACTGCCATCAGCACTGCAACCGCGGCGGCGCGGGTTACCATTGGGTTTTCAGGATCAAGATCAAAAAAAAGAAGTATTATCAGTGCCAGAAGAGGGCCAATAATTAAACCAACTTTATTTTTCATAGATGTTATTTCCAGCAATTATT
>JAAERC010000396.1 GCA_024230695.1 Candidatus Zixiibacteriota bacterium | reverse complement strand
GGATTGAAGTTGTATAAGAATAGCTGAAATTCTATCAATTCGTTTCATAGATTTCTTTCTTTCTTTTATAAGTGACCAAATTCAAGCTTTCAAATCCCAACTTTTCATAAAATCTAATATTCTCTGTATCAGGCCTCAAAATATATGTGGCTTTCTCACCGCTAATTAATATTTTTCCAACCACTCTTTTCCCAATATCACAATCTGATGTATTCTTCATCAACAACGACATTATTGATCTGGTCAATAAAGACGAAATCCGTCATACATCTGGCAAATCCTGCCATTCTATGGTTATCCCAAGCAGTGGCAACGATTGTTTAGTTATCTATCATAAATTTATTCTTGCTTTATCTGTTTTATCAAGCCATCCAGTTTGTCGAAACAGATAAAGCAGTTGATCCATATTGGGAGGTCTAATTGTTGATTTTTCGATTTGCATTTTTCTTCTGCGCTAATGCGGTGCTGACCGGCGCCGTGCGCCGATCAAGCAAACGTAGTTTGATTGATCGGTGTGCGGTGACCGGTCCAGTTCCTTGTTCTGGCGCCAGAGGCGACGGAACAAGGGGCTGGACGTAGTCAGCACCGCATTCTCGGCGGCGGAGCCGCCGAGAACGTACTTTTCAGCGGGCGTGTTTTTTCGCTCCGCTGCAAAAGATTTGTTAGCTGTTATTTTGCATTGACTTGATATTCTTCATCTGATCTTCAATTATTCGACATACATCACTAAGAGGATCAATAATTTTGAGTTTCTCAGCAAGCTTTTTACAACGGGTTTGAACGTCTTTATCCTCAAGTAATTTTCTAAGCTTGTCTGCCACAGTCGAACTTTTATATTTTTTTAAACGAAGTTCGTCACTAACACCAAATTC
>JAAERC010000395.1 GCA_024230695.1 Candidatus Zixiibacteriota bacterium | reverse complement strand
GAAAAGTTGCTTTTTACTAATGGAGAAGTAGTTGAAGTAGCGGCCGATTTTGAGACAACTCTGGATCTACCATCAACTATTGGCGGCGGAATTTCATATCAGGTGAGTGATAAACTGACTCTGGCTCTTGATGCCGAAGTAGTCATGTGGTCGAAGTTTAAAGGATTTGATTTTAGTTTCAGCAATTATGAAGCCTCTGGCGGTCAGGATTATTTTGACAATAGATTTTATTTAACAAACTCAGATTATCCCAACCTCCAGCAAATGATCTTCACCGATTTATCTGCTCCGGTAGTTTGGAAAGATGCCGCAAAAGTGATGTTCGGTGCCAATTATCAGGCATCTAATTTTCTAGATTTGAGAGTTGGATTTTCTTCTGACCAATCGGCGGTTGATTTTGATAACCCAGGTGGTGCTACCCAGATTCCGCAATTCATTGATCTGGGGACCAAATACAATTATAGTTTTGGTTTCTGCTTTAATATTGATGTTTGGAGTATTGAGTTTTCCACGATTTATACTCATCATCCTGATTTTATTTCTGATACCACAGCTGATCAGGATATCAACGGTGATGGACTTATTGATAATATTGCCGCTACATATAGCGCAGATAATTACAGAACCGTTTTAGGTTTTAATTACCGATTTTAGGAGGAAACAGGATGAATAAACATATTATTGGTTTATTGTTATTATTTACAATTACCACAGTATTTTTTGCT
>JAAERC010000394.1 GCA_024230695.1 Candidatus Zixiibacteriota bacterium | reverse complement strand
GTTAATTATGTAATATAAAGGCCATAGATTGAAAAATACAGGAGTGCTTCGTAACAGAGGCTGATGTGCTGGTGCTTCTTTGCGATAATCCGTTATGGAACAGGTTTCGTTTAGGGAGACGGAAGTAAATAATCATCCAAGATATTACTTATCAACGGTGTCAATGCATTAAATACATCCATAATTTTATACAGATGCCCAGTAAGGAATTTTGGATGACTGGATAAGTATTATTTTCCGGCTCCCTTATCTTGCGAATTGTGTGTTCGTCGGAATTGGTAACGCCCTGACGGTCGGATTAAAAACATGGCTTGTCGTGAACTTCTTCGCAACCTTGAAATCCCCCCCCCCCGATACAGCTGCCTGATCGTCAGAATTGCGGCAATACACTCAAGGTTTCAGTCAAAGAAATTTTTATTTGTCCATTACGACGTGATTTCAGCAAGTTGGTATTTGTATAACTAAATAGTTCTGACAGGTCATCAACTTGATGAGGATCAGATCGTGACCGTAAATGAAATAACAGCATCAACATTTGGTATAGATAATTTTACAGAATTTGAGCAATATACGTATGAAAAATATCAGGCTATAGCTGAACGTGAAATTATGGACAAGCTCAATGAACTTCTGTCCAACATTGTATTCCTGCAGATTCTGAAACAATGGGGTGCTCAATGCGCTTGTTCTTTTCAAGGATATCGTGAAATAACTATACAACTGAAATCAGGTTGTCGATGGAAGGTTTTATCTCCTGTTTTTTACCGGGCGAGACCAAAGAAAAAACGTGGTGGAAAACCGAAACAGCAAACCGGAGTTCTACGACATCTCGGTCTTGAGTTACTTGGTATCATAAAACGAGTAAGTCCAGCGCTGGTTGAGGTTTGCGTGTCAATGGCTGTTCTCTGTCCTTCTTTTGAGGTGGCCGCTCATGCTTTACGTGGTCTCGGCATCATAATGAATGAACATCTTTTGCAAAATATTGTTCATCGATTCGCTGGGTTGGTCAAGAATGTCAGGGTTGATTGCAACGGTGAAGCAGTTTGGCGAAAATCAGGCATCAAAGTCTTAATTTGTGTTGATGGCGGACGTATCCGTGAACGGTGTAAAAAACGAGGCAAACGGAAAAAAGGTCTCAAACAACAGGGGTATAAAACAGAGTGGTTTGAACCGAGATTGCTTACAATCAATCAATTTGACGACACCGGCCAAAAAATTAAAACCGTCACTCCTATCCTTGACGGATCGTGTGGCTGTATGAATGATTTTTTTGATCTGCTGAAAGAATATCTTTTGTCAATCAATCTTGAAGAAGCCTCTGAAATTGTTTTTTGCGCGGACGGAGGAAAAGGCATTTGGCCAAGAATTGGCAATATCATCAACGAGTTAGACCTGATCAACGCCCGTAAGGTTCTTGACTATACCCACGCGAAACAGAACATAAACAGGGCTTGGTTCTAACTTCGGCCAATATGGGTTAGGAAAAGTATAGTTCATTGGCTTTGGCGGGTTGTGTTTTTCAAGAAATAGTCTTGGG
>JAAERC010000393.1 GCA_024230695.1 Candidatus Zixiibacteriota bacterium | reverse complement strand
TATTCCCCTCGGCCTCTTTGTAAAGGCATACTCTTCCCAAGGGTTAAATGAGTCGAAAATATCTAAAATTCTATTATCCATTTTTTGAAAACTCCACCTAAATTCCCATAAATCATAAATCAGTATGGTTCCCAAAATACATTGGAAAAACTAAGGGAGCTGCTCTCAAAAGCAAAAAATTAAGTGAGCTCTCCCCTATCTCTCCCCTATAAAGCAATAAACACCCTTTAAGACCTCTGCGCAGCTACTTACTAAGCACTGTTTTCTCAATTTGCTAACTTTTTGGTAACGTAGAAAAAAGGAGACCTTAATCATCTATTTTAATATTGCCCTCCATTGTGATAAAAGATTTTTGCAAAAAAAAACATCAAATGGAGGGCAATATGAATCAACAACGAAAAGATATCGAGATTGAATTCGATTGTCAATTCAAACTTAATCTACAAAGCAGTGATTTTTCATCAATCATGAAGGCCTTCCTTCTGCTTTTACCGCAGATACTGGAGGATTTTTTTCAGAAAGTGCTCGTAGCTTTCGGCGAGTACGAAATGGCCTTGAGACAAAAAACTTTCGCTTGCAACTGTTGTGGTAATGATACAGAGTTTGTGTGGAAAACCCGGCACGGAAAGGCAACGAAAATACTGACCGTGCTTCGGTGGATAACTCTCCAGCAACTGCAAGTGAAATGTAAAAAATGCGGTAGCAAGATGTATATCACTCGGAAGTTGCTCGGAATGGAGCCAATGAAGAGAGTTCCGGATGAAACGCGACGAAAGTTTGCTCTTATTGGCGCACTGACGTCTTATCGAGTATCGGAGAAGATCGGCAACATGTTCGGTTGGGCCGTTGATAAAATGACGATCTGGAGGTCGGTGCAACAGATTGGCGCCGAGATGGATTTTGTTTTAGACGAGAATGAACAAGCGCATGGTGAAGCTGATGGCACCGGCATCGGGATTAAAGGCATTGCCAAGCGAGGCAAAGAACTGAAGGTTTTGGTGCAGTACAAGAAAGGAGGCGGAATCAGGGTTGCAGGTGTTGATATCGGTAATTACAACGGCTCGTGGGATAAGTTGTTTCAAAAGAGTATTGAGGTAATCAAGAAATTTAAACAGCCTTTTCTCCTTTTGACAGATGGCGATTGCACGATTTTTGAAAGTTTGACAGGAAAGGTCACGATTCTTATTCAGCGATGTTTATGGCATATTCCCTATCAGGCGAAGTATGTTTTATGGAAAGACGGCGTCAAGCGGAAAGGTGATGAATGGTATTATGTATTGGCGGAACTTTTAGAGATATGCGCGATCCGGCCATTGGTTGATTGCCGGGATACGATTCAGGCGATGATTGCATCCAAGAGGAAAAGACTGGAGCAGATTATAGAATATTGTAGGAAAAAGGGATATTCGCATACGGTATCGTATCTTGAAAATGCTCGTGGCGATATGTTTACAGCCATGGAAAATCGATTGGAAGGTAAGACAACAAGTAGAGTTGAACGGTTATTTCGGACGGTCAACACGAGAGTAAATGTAAGCAAGTGGAGTAAGAAAGGAGCTTTTAATGTCATCAAGGTTCGCCTCGCTTATTACTATAACGGATTTGATGCATAAAGTTGATCAAAAGTTGAACATTATAATTTCTCCAAAATACAGGCAGCATGTTATAAATATGGATGAAAAAGAAACAGTATTTAAGTACATCTTTAGATGTAATAATAAAAAGGAATTCTATCAATTTTATTTGGGGGCTCTGCCCCCAAGCCCCCGGGATTTAACGCTTTATAGACCAAAGTATGATAAAAAAGGGGGTGAATATGATACTCACCCCTCTCATACTTCGGTCATCTGTTCGGCGCTCAGGTCGCTTCCCAGCGTTGCCCTATCCTCCGAACAGACAACAAACAATTATCAAAACAAATTCTATCCATCAAGGTAAATTAAGTACGGGTGAAAAAAAATGAAATAGTGAAAATTTGATCCCATATTCCGCATGTCTGAAATGCAATTTTTGCCGATTTATTGAGGGGCTAACTTGCTGAAATAAAAAGTGATGTAAGTTTTGAGGATCTGTCAAGAATATGGTTTTTTGCAGCCGACAACCGATTTGAGTTGCAATTTATGGGATCTGGCTTGCAAAGTCAAGTTATTTTTGGCCCTCATCCTGCCAGAAAGAAACGCAATCTGATCGGTTGCGAACATCAACATCAATAATCGTCCTTGCCTGTCATTATGATCCAAGCGCAGTGCTTTCCAACCAACGAACAGTATGCTGTCTCCCAAAGTGGCTTTCACAGCCATTTTTGGCAATATTCGGACCGAGAGATATCAAAACGGCACGATATCATTAGCATATCGTAGGTATTCTATGAATATTGGAGCTTAACCGACCTATTCTATCTTAACGGCCTCTTTATACCCGATAATGGCTGAAACCCGGATTAGACATCTGCGATTAGAAAAGTTACAAGAAACTGAATTGGTGAATATAGCACTGCGGGGATATGCTCCCCGAGGGCGTTGCACATTGTACTAAGGCGTACTTTGTTGATCGACAGTTTGATACTCTGTAATCTGGCAGCAACTTATCGGAAAAATGTGATCATGGAAAGAGCGAAGGCCGTTGAAGATTTCAAAGATGAGTTTACCAAAACTGAACAAACGACCCTTAATTTCTTGGGAATGACTCAGGATCAATATGGAGGTTGGCCCATAGATCGACAAAATAAAATCACGAAAAATTAGATTTTCTACCCGCGGAATATGGGATTTATGAATGCGAATATCACATTTAATCTCAAGCACTGATACCGGATATGGAATCTTCGAGCCGGTAAGAATACCTCTTGGCGCACCAGAAGGAGCTGTTTGAAGTATGGAGGATCAACGTGCAACCAGAAAAGGTCAACATGATTTCTACTGTTTCCCCCAAAGACGTGATAGCACGTGGGCTCAGTTGTACAGCCAAAAAGTCCATAGCAATGGATTTACCAGCGTACCTTCCAGGTACCCCTTGTCAAGCCACCACCTGAGGTCTATCGTTCCGAAATTTGGTTGGCATACAATTTGCTTGTTTTGGTCATGCCACGAAGTTAAATGGATGATATTAATTGTTGTAAATAGAAATCAAATCCTCGATAAAGTTTTCTCTTCT